>NZ_JBSGFQ010000168.1:0-21610 GCF_053603495.1 Nonomuraea sp. NPDC004186
CGAGCTGCTCGGCGGAGCGGCCCAGCCCGAGGTCGCCGGCCAGGCCCTCCAGCGGCGGGACGGCGTCACGGCCCTCCAGCGGCGGGACGGCGTCGCGGCCCTCCAGCGGCGGGACGGCGTCGCGGCCGGAGTGCGCGACGATCTCCTCCAGGCGCGCGGACAAACGCGCGGTCGGGTCGCGCAGCTCGGGCAAGGAGTATCTGTCGGCGAGCAGCACCCCGTTCCACAGGTACGGGTCGTCCTGCCAGAACCGGTCCATGGCCGCGCGGAACTCCGCCTCCCCGGTCGTCCCGGCCGGGAGGTAGCCCTTCTCGTGGGCGGCCCGGACGACCGGGAGCAACTCCCTGACGTCGCCGATGCCGTGGCGGTCGAGCACGGGTTTGACGAAGGTGCGGACCTTGGCGGAGGTGACGGGCTCGCCCATCATCTCGACCATGAGCCCGATCGTGCGTGCCTGCGCGGGGGTCGCCTCGGGGAGGGAGAACCGGGCTTGGTAGTGCTGCCCCGTCCAGCGGTAGGAGTCCGCCGCCATGGCCGTTCTGAGAGCGTCGACCAGGTCCGTACGGCCGGTCGCTCCGTCCGGGTTCATGCCGAACCGCCGGGCGTTCTCGTAGACCTCCACCAAGGCGTCGAGATCGAGGTTCACGCCGAGTTCGGACGCCAGGTCGTGGAGGGCCCTGCGCGGGTTCGGCCAGTTGAGGGTCCGGCTCATCGAGGCCAGTGCTCTTGCCGTCGTGTCGCTCCCGTCGATGACGGGCAGCTCCTCCACCAGGCGCCGGCCCTCCGCCAGGAGGACGTCGTCCGCCGCGGCCGGGGAGTTGCTCAGCAGGTGTTCGATCCGGTTCGGCGGGCCGTTCTGGTGCGGGCCGTTCTGGTGCGGGCCGTTCTGGTGCGGGCCGTTCTGGTGCGGGCGGTCGTTGCCGGGCGACCAGCGGTGGACGGTCGCCGCGGCTTCCGCGAAGTTCCGTGGCCGCGGATCGGCGATCGGCGAGAATCCGTCGGTGTCGGGCAGGCCGGGCATCTCGTGCGTGTTCGCCGGGTGTGGTGGCCTGGGACGGGTGTCGGGAGCCGCCAGGACGCGGTCGAGTTCCGTGCGTACGTCGGGCCAGGCCCGGGCGAGGTCGGGGTGCAGGTTGAGGGCCGGCACCTCCTCCAGCGGCACCCACACGTTGTCGAGCGACTCCCGGGAGGCGGGCCAGACGTCGGCCTGGTGGGACATCTCGCCGATGACGGTGTCGTACGCCCAGCCGCCGTGGTCGTCGTGGTGGACCCCGCGCACCTTCACCTCGCTCGGGTCCAGCCGGTTCTCCTCGCCGGCTTCGCGGAAGCCGCCGTCGACCGGGTCCTCGCCGCGGTGGAGGGCGCCGCCGGGCAGCCCCATGGTCCCTCCGTGCTGCGTCTCCATGGAACGCAGCTGCATGAGGACGTGGACCTCGCCGCCGGGAGCGCGGTGGAAGAGCAGCAGACCGGCCCCGCCTTCCGTGCCCCAGTGCCGGTGGCCCTGTGCGCACTGCGTCCATCCGTCGCTGGGCTTCGAGACCTGCCAGCCGGGTGGAATGTCGGAATAAGTGGCGGGCGTCTCGGCGACGTGCGGGGGCCGCAGCACGGTGACCTCGCCGGGCGTGGCCAGCACGACGAACTCGTTGAGAGGCAGCTGGCCCATCCCCGTCCACGGGGTGGACAGCACCTGGGAGGCCGGGAAGACCCCCGCCATGACCGCCCCCTCCCCCAGGCCGGTGTACCGCTTGGCGACCCCGGGCATGGCGCTCCACGACTGCAGCGGCAGCGCCGGCGGGGCCGGCACGACGTCGCCGTTCGCGGCCTCCGCCAGGACGGGGACCGGATGCTGGTCGAGCGTGATCCCCCGGTAGAGCACCAGCTCCTCGATGCCGCGGCTTTCGAGCTCGCGCTGCGTCTGCGTGTACTGCTGCCGCAGGAAGTCGCGCAGCATGTCCCCGGAGCGGGCGTGGATCTTCGCGGCGGTCCTGGCGCGGTTGAGGTCGCCGTACGCCGACAGGTCGAGGACCCCGGTCAGGCCGAACTCGTCGCGCGCGGCCATGTGCATGGCCAGCCGCTCCGGCAGCATCTCGCTCGCGCCGTATCCCCACGTACGCAACAGCTCCTCGACGGCCAGCCGTCGCGCCGTCCGGTGCGCTTCAGGCGAGTCGAACGGCAGTTGCTGGATGATCTGGCGTTCGCCTTCCGCGTATTTGCGGGCGCCTTCCACGAAGGCCGGGAGCTCGCTCCGTTCGACCGCCTGCCAGGTCCTGATGGTCTTTCCCATGACGCGGACCTGGCTCTGGACGAGGTCGCTGGCGGGGTCGCCGACGGCCGCCTGCAGACTTCGTTTGCGGCCCACGCCGAGCATGTCCTTCGTCGAGGACCGCATCGTGTCCGCGAGCCGCTCCACCGTGGCGGTGTGGGCGGCCTCCCAGGCGGGGCCGCTGATCGGGTCGTAGGCGCCGTCCCGGCTGAGCAGCTCCGCCACCTGCCGCGACACCGGCTCGATCCGGCGCGGGTTCTCGGGCAGCGGGCCGGACCTGGGCACGACGGTCTGGCCGCCCTGGAGGTCCGTGTGCGCGTGCTGGGGCGTCTCCGGGATCGTCGGCGCCCGCTGATCCGTCGCCGGCGGATCGCCGCCGTCGTCGCCGTCACCGCCGTCGCGCAGCATGGGCGCGGAGTCGTCCGTGTGCCGCTCCTGGACGGCCGGCGCGGTTTCGGCAGGTGGGCTGTCCTGGGTCTGGTGGTGGTTGTCCTGTTCGCCGGCGCCGGGGCTGTCGGGGGTCGGGGTGATGATCGCCGGGACCGTGGCCGGGAGCAGTGACGTGTGAGGGAGGCTGCCCGGAGTCGCGGGCTCGGCCCGCGGGACGGCAGGGGTGGTGTCGCCGATCGGGGGCCGGGCGGCGGGGAGGTTCTGCTGGGGTCGTGCGAGGGTGCCGCCCGGCTCGGCTGGGCTGTGCAGGAGCACGTCGTGGCGCCGGGTGACCTCGCCGACGATCACCTGGCCCTGGTGCGGCTGGGGGAGGTTGGTCCCCGGTTCGGACGGCTGGCGGTTGATCAGGGTGGCGACGTCGGCGTGCTGGTCGGGCCGAGGGTGGTGCTGCGCCAGTGCGGTGGTGTCGTGCCCTGCGAGCCGCGGTGCGGCGTCGTGCGCTACGGGCGCCGAGGCGGCGTCGTGCGCTAGGGGCGGCCGGGCGGCGTCGTGCGGTACAGGCAGCGGGGCGGCGTCGTGCGGTACGAGTCGGGGCGGGGACGGGAGCGCAGGCGAGGGTGAGGGCGGGGGTTGGCCGCCGGATGACGGCGGCGGGTCGGCATGCGGGGCCGTGGCGGACGGAGTGTCGCCGAGTTCCGCGACCGCCCGCATCGGGAAGTGGCTCACCCGTGCCGAAGCGGGGATGTCGAGGCCGCCCGCGACACCGGAGATGAAGGTGTACGCCAGGTGCTCGCCGTCGAGTTGCCCGCTGATCGCCAGCCCCGGGACGGCTCCGGCGGTGCCCGCCACTCCGCCCAGCAGGGCCTGGCCGTACATGCTCTGCGCGATGGCCGCGATCTTGTCGCGTACCGCCAGTTCGGCCTCGGAGGCGACGTACACCATCCGCCGGCTCAGCAGACGGGACAGGGCCGCGTTCGCGCCGGCGAACAGGGCACCGGTCAGCGCGCCGCTGCCCACCGACATCGCCAGCGACGCGAGGTCGAAGTCCCCCGCCTCGCGATCCCCCCAGATCTGCTGCGCCACCTGCACGCCGAGGTCCAGGCCGCCCATGATCCCGGCGAACTTCAGCATGTTGACCAGGATCAGCCGCTTCAGCGTCTGGATGTTCACCTGGGTCATCAACGTGTTGTGCTGGATCAGCCGGAGAACGGCCGGGCCGTTGACGTAGATCCACACCAGCAGCTTGACGATCATCGCGCCGAGCAGCGCGAGCGAGGCGTAGATCATCCACTCGGTGTGCTGCATCCGCACGCCGTGCTCGCGCAGGGATGCCGCCTCCTCCCGGAGCGCCTTCTCCATGAGGTCGATCAGCGTCTCGTCCGAAGGGGGGCCGTCCGCGTCCGGCTGTCCGCCGAGCACCTTGAAGACCTGCTCGAACGTTTCCTTGGCGGCGCCCTGCCATTGGTGATCCCGCAGCGACCGCACGACCGCGGCGGCGTCGTCCGACTTGATCGTGGCCAGCAGGTCCGCCAGGTTCTCCAGCACCTGCGCCTCGGCGATGACCCCGTCGACGTCGGTCTCCGGAAGCGCCCCGCCCGTCAGCGGCAGCGCCAGCGGCCGCACGATCTCGGGCACCAGACTGAGGTCGAGTCCCATCACCGCGGCTCGGGCGTACCGGGGTGCGGCAGGAACGACTCGAAGTTCGTTCCCTCGCCGAACAGGTCCTCGAACGGGAGATCCGGCACGCCGAAGAGCTCCATCAGTTCCTTCATCTCGGTGGAGACCTGCCTGGTCGCCCGCCCGATCTGCTCGACGACGGAGGCGGACAGCTCCGACGGGGACAGCTTGCGGTAGACCCGGGGGTCGAACTCGATCGTGCGCACCTCACCGCGGGGACCGACGGTCACGGTCACCATGCCGTCCTTGGACTTCGCCGTCGCCGACAGCTCCCGAACCCTCTCCTGCATCTTCTTGAGCTGTTCGGTCTGCTGGTTGACCTCCTGGACGAGTTGTTCCAACAGCCGCCACGGTTCGTCCATCGTCACCTCCGTCCCTCACGAGCACCAAAAACCTCAGAAGCACCATTCTTTCCCGATTCTTCCACTCATGTCTGCACATGCCAGCTAGGCTCCCGAACCGTGGAGTTCGACGGCGTCATCTACAGCAAGACCCACCTCCACCGGCTGGCGAGCGCGGCGGACGGCATGGCCGGTGACGTGTCCGGCGCCCACACCCGGTTCGAGGCGGCGTCGAGCGCGGCACACACCGCCGTCGGCGACGACGACTACGGCCGCGCGTACTGGCAGGCGCGCGGGCAACGGATGGAGAGCATCGGCAGAGGGCTCGACCTGCTCGCGAGCGCGCTCAGGGAGCAGGAGAACCGGCTGCACCTCGCGTCGAAGACGTACAAGGCCGGCGAGGACGCCAGCACCCTGCGCACCTGAGTCGGCCGGACTGCCTACGTGTCAGTGCGTACCGGGCCGAGGTCCTTGACGATGGCGCCCGCCTTCATGACGATCTCGATGTGCCCCGGGTCGGCCAGCGCGTGGATGTCCCGCAACGGGTCGGCGTCGGTGACCACGAGGTCGGCGAGCTTGCCCGCCTCCAGCGTGCCCACCTCGCCGGAGATGCCGAGCAGTTCGGCGGCGGTCCGGGTCCCGGCGACGATGGCGGCCATCGGGGACATGCCGAGCTCGACGAGATGCCCGAGCTCGCGCAGGTTCTGCCCGTGCGGGCAGACGCCGGCGTCCGTGCCCAGCGCGATCCTGGCTCCGCGCGCGATCGCGTGGCCGATGTTCCTCTTGGTGATCTCGGACCACTTCACCTTCTTGGCGTAGTGGTACGGCTGCATCGTCTCCTTGTTGATCGCGAACACGGTCGACAGCGTCGGGACGAGGAAGGCGCCGCGCTCCTCCAGGAGGTCGAGTCCCTCGTCGTCGATGCCGTACCCGTGCTCGACGCTGGTCACCCCGCCCCGGAGGGCGGTCAGGATCCCCTTGCGTCCCTGCGCGTGCGCGGCGATGGGCTTGCCGCCGTGCCGGTCGAGCTCGTCGGCGATGGCCCGCACCTCGTCCAGGCGCAGGCCCTCGTCGTCGGGGTGGTCGTGCCTGCTCCCCATGCCGCCGGTCGTGCAGATCTTGATGAGGTCGGCTCCCTGGCGCAGCACCCGGCGCGTCGCCTTGCGGACCTCGTCGACGGTGTCGGCGATCTCGATCAGCTCGGGCACGGTGGGCGCGATCGTCCCGCCGTACAGGTGCATGTCCCCGTGCCCGGCGGTGTGGCTGATCGGGCTCACCGCGAGCTTCAGCCGCGGGCCCGGGATCAGCCCGCGCTCGATCGCCTCGCGGAAGCCCGAGGACAGCCCGCCGAGGTCGCGCGCGCTGGTGACGCCGGCCTCGAGGGTCGCCCGGAGCCGCGCGGCGGACTCGAGGACGGTCAGGGCGGGGTCGTTCTGGAGGGCGTGGAAGGGGCCGTTCCCCAGGGAGAAGCCCATATGCACGTGGCAGTCGACGAACCCGGGCAGGAGCGTCCTGCCGCGCAGATCGCGTACGTCGGCGCCGTGGACCTCCGGGGCCTCGGCCGCCGGGCCGGCGAACGCGATGGCGCCGTCCGGGGTCACGTCGAGGACGCCGTCCTCGACGGGCGGCGCGCCGGTGCCGTTGATGATCCTGACGTTGGCGAGGCGGAGCTTTCGATGGGTGGTCAAGCGGAGTCCTTCTGACGGGGTTCGATGTCGAAGCCTGGGGCGCCCGGTACGGAGTCGAGCAGGGTGCGGGTGTACTCGTGCCGCGGACTCCGGTAGAGGTCCGCGGCCGGGGCGTGCTCGACGACGTCGCCGTGGTAGAGCACCACGACCTCGTCGCTCACGTGCCGGACGACGGCGAGGTTGTGCGAGATGAAGAGCATGGTCAGGTTGAGTTCGCGGCGCAGCTTGGCGAGCAGGTGGAGGATCTCCGCCTGGACCGAGACGTCGAGCGCGGAGGTGATCTCGTCGGCGATCACCACCTCGGGCCCGATCATCAGACCTCGTGCGATCGCGACCCGCTGCCGTTGCCCGCCGGAGCACTCGTGGGGGTAGCGGTCGATGGTGTCGGCCGGCATCCTGACGGCCTCGAGCCACTGGACGATCTCGTCCCGGTGCCGCCGCACGTCCGCCCGGCGCGGGTCCACGGCCTCGGCGAGCGCCTCGCCGATCGTGCGCCTGGGGTCGAGCGACGAGTACGGGTCCTGCGGGATCATCTGGACCTTGCGCCGCAGCGCCCGGCGGCCGGCGCCCCGCGCGGAGGAGATGGGGACGCCGCCGATCCTGACGCTCCCCGCGGTCGGCCGGACGAGCCCGACCAGCGCCTTGGCCAGCGTCGACTTCCCCGATCCCGACTCGCCGACGATGCCGACCGTGCGGCCCCGGGCGACGTCCAGGGTGATGCCGTGCAGGACGCGCGTCGCGTTCTTGCCCCACCCGTAGCCCACCTCGAGGTCGCGTACCTCGACGGCCGTCTCCTCATCCATGCGAGTGCTCCTTCGTGCGCGGCGGGGTCCACGACGCGTCGATGTCGGGGGTGGCCTCCAGCAGGGCCCTCGTGTACGGGTGGCGGGCGGTCTCCACGGTGAGCTCCCCGGCGGCGACCTCCTCGACGATCTCACCGCGGTACATCACGAGGACGCGGTCGCACAGCGCGCGGACCACCCCGATGTCGTGCGAAATGAACATGATCGAGGCGCCGAACTCGCGGTTGACGCGCTTGAGCTCGCGCAGGATCTCCGCCTGGACGGTGACGTCCAGGGCCGTGGTCGGCTCGTCCGCGATGATCAGGCGCGGCTCGACGGCCAGCGCGGCGGCGATCATGGCCCGCTGCCGCATGCCTCCCGAGAGCTCGTGCGGATGCTGCCTCATGCGCTGCTCGGGCCTGGTCAGGTGGACCACCCGGAGCGCGTCGAGGATGCGCTGCGCGGCCTCTCGCCCGCCGAGGCGCTTGTGGGTACGCAGCACCTCCGTGAGCTGGGTGCCCATGCGCAGCGCGGGGTTGAACGTCGAGCCCGGGTCCTGGTAGATCAGGCTGACGGCCTCCGCCAGGAGGGCCGGCGGGACGGGCCGGCGCAGGTCCAGGTCGCCGACCGCCATGCGGCTCGCCGTCGAGGTCAGGCCGTCCGGCAGCAGCCGCGCGAGCGACATCGCGGTGAGGGTCTTGCCCGATCCGCTCTCCCCCACGATGCCGACGATCTCGCCCCGCCCGATGCCGAAGGAGATGCCCTTGACCAGCGGCGTGTCGCCGGCGTGGATCCACAGGTCGCGGACGTCGGCGAGCTGGTCGCTCGTCGCCTCCCGCGCGGCCGGAGGTGTCTCGCGCCGGCCCGACGCCGTGTGCCCCCGCGGGTTCGCCGCCGCCGCGAGGCCGTCGCCGATCAGGACCGCCCCCAGTCCGGTCAGGACGATGAGGCAGGCCGGGCCGACCATCTGGAAGGGCCGGTCGGCCAGGAGCGAGGGCAGGGCCTCGTTCAGGAGCTTGCCCCAGTCGTAGGAGGGCGACTGGACGCCGAGGCCCACGAACGACAGCGCGGAGATGGCCGTGAGCGTGGCCGCGAACGTCGAGGCCGTCAGCACGAGCAGCGGCTCGGCCATGTTCGGCAGCATGTGCCTGATCGCGATCCGGGCGTGGCTCACACCCAGGAGGCACGCGGTCGACACGTACTCCTGCTGCGAGACCTTCGCGGCGAGGTTCGCGGTGAGGCGCGCGAAGTAGGGGATGCCGGACAGGCCGATGGCGATCACCGCCGAGGAGCCGCCCGCCCCGAGCACGGCCGCCACGACGAGCGCGAGCAGGAGCCCGGGGAAGGCCACCATCGCGTCGATGACGCGCAGGCAGACCTCCCTGACGCGGGGCCGCACGAGCCAGACGCCGGTGCCCAGGGCGACGCCGAAGACGACCGACATGGCCGTCGCGCCCACGGTCATCAGCAGGGTGAGGCGGGTGGCGACCAGACTGCGCAGCAGGACGTCGTGGCCGGCCGCGTCGGTGCCGAGCCAGTGCCCGGACGAGGGCGCGGCGAACCGCGGGCCCAGCACGGCCGCCCGCTCCGTGAACAGGATCGGGGCCGGCACGGCGATCAGCACGATGCCGCCCAGCAGGGCCAGGCCGAGCACGAGCCCGGGGTTGCGGCGGCGCGGCCGGTTACGCGGAGACATGCGACCCCCCGAGGGTCCGCTGGTCGATCAGCCCGAGCAGGACGTCGACGAGGAGGTTGACGAGTGCCGCGATCATGCCGATGACCAGCACCATGCCCTGGATGACCGGATAGTCGCGGTCGAGGATGGCCTTGATGATGCCGCTGCCCAGGCCGGGCAGCGCGAACACCGACTCGATGATGATCGCGCCGCCGATCATGCCGGTCAGGATCAGCCCGCTCAGGGTGAGCGTGGTGGTGAGCAGGTTCGGCAGCGCCCATCGGACGTGGCGCCGGAAGGCGGGCAGCCGCCAGCCGCGGGCCGTCCGCATGTAGTCGGTGTCGAGCACGACCGCCGTCTCGCGGCGGACGACCCGGGAGATGGTGCAGATCGGGCCGATCACGATCGCCGCGACCGGAAGCACGAACGACGCCGCCCCGAAGCGGGGCGCGTAGGCCGGCGGGAAGAGCGGCACCAGCCCGATGCCGAGGGCGAACATCACGACCAGGAACGACGCCATGATGTAGCCGGGGATCGAGTCGAGGAAACCGGTGACCACCCCGAAGGCGGCGTCCAGCCACCTGCGCCGGCCGCCGCGCGTGAGGACGCCGATGACCATGCCGAGCGGGACGGCGACCAGCAGGACGACGGCGATTCCCGTCACCGCGATGGTGGCGGTGAAGGGGAGACGGTTCATGATGATCGTCTCCACCGGCTGCCGGTACATGAACGACGTGCCGAGGTCCCCGGAGAAGACGCCGCCCGCGTAGACGAGGAACCGTTCCCAGATCGGCCGGTCGAGCCCCAGCTCGGTCCGGACGCGCTGGACGTCGGCGAGATCGGCGTTGGCCCCGGCGACGCCGACCGCCGGGTCACCGGGAATGAGCTGGACGATGAGGAACGACACGACCAGCAGCGCGACGAAGATCACGACAAGGCTGGTGAGCCGCCGCACGGCGAAACCGAGCCAGGCGGAGGAACCCCGCGACCGGGCACTCGGACCAGACGTGGAAAGACTCGGACCAGGCGTGGAAAGAGAGGTCATGTCGGCTACTTGAGGATGCGCAGGGTGGCGGGGTCGAGGTAGTCGTCGAAGGTCCGGATGGCGAATCCGCTGGAGACGACGGTGGTGGTGGGCAGGGTCGACAGCGGGATCGCGTCGACCCGCTGGAGGAACGACTTCTGCGCGGACTGGAGGGCGGCGCACTGTCCGCCGCTGTCGGTCACGCTCATGGCCTGGGTGACGAAGCCGTACCCCTTCTCGTTGACCGATCCCGTCTTGTTGCGGCCGCCCTTCTCGGTCACCGGGCCCATCACCCGGAGCAGGGAGGAGGTGAGAGTGCCCAGCTGGTTGTTGTCGCCCTGGACGTTGATGTCCCAGTCCGAGCCGCCGGCCGTGGTCACCGTGGCCCAGTTGGCGTTGTCAAGGGAGCTGACGGTGACGTTCGCGCCGGCGTTGCGCAGCGCCTCGCCGATGTAGTCGTTGCCGCCCTGCAGCAGGGTCGTGCCGACGATGCGGACGCGTACCCCGGCCAGGGTCTTGGCGGCGGTGCCGGAGTCCTGCGGGATCAGCAGCGACCGGTCGGTGTTCACGCAGGGGAGCTTGGCCGAGCCGACGGACAGGATCGTGCTGCCCCGCTTGCCGCTGATGATGTCGCTGAACGCCTGCGGATCGACGGCCTGGGCCACCGCGGCGCGCAGCTCGGGCCGGTCGGCGAAGGCCGTTCCCGGACGCTCGTTGAACAGCAGGTACGTCGTGGTGTTGGAGGCGCTCGACGTGGAGAACCGGGTGTTGCCGTCGAACCGGGCCACGTTCTCGTCGGAGACCACGCCGACGTCCAGGCTGCCGGCCAGCAGCTGGGTGGCGATGGTCGCGTAGTCGGTGATCGGCGTGAGGTTCAGCTGCTTGGCGGGCACGCCTTCCAGGGGCTTGGCGAACGCCGGCCAGCCCGCGTAGCCGTCGCGCAGCGTCAACTGGTAGGACACCGCCGCCTGGGACGAGGTCAGCGTGTACGGGCCGGAGAACGCCCCGGCGGCCTTCCCGGCGGCGAGTCCCTTGAGGTCGCTCAGGCCCGCCGGGCACACGATCCCGGCCTGCGGCAGCGTCAGCCCGGTGAGGAAGTCGGACCACGGGACGGACAGGGCGGCCTTCACCGTGTTCGCCTTGTCGTCGGCGGTGAACGTCGCGGTGCCCGATCCCAGCGCCAGCGTGCGGCCCGAGGAGCCCGTCTCCTTGGCCGCGAACCGCGTCAGCGAGGCGGCCACCACCGACGGGGTGATCGGCTTGCCGTCCGAGCAGGTCAGACCGCCGCGGATGGTGAACGTGTAATGCGCGGCGTCCTCCGCCTGCCAGGCGGACGCGATGCCGCCGACGAGGGAGTTGCCCGAGTCCTTGCGCACCAGCGTGTCGAACAGCAGCCGGGCCATGCTGAAATCGTCGCCGCCCTTGGCCAGCGCCGGGTCGAAGGTCGCCGGATCGGTGTTCAGCGACATGTTGATGGTGTCGGTCGCCCCTTCGGCGACACCGCATCCGGCCAGGCCCGCCACGAGCGCCATCGCGAGAATGGAATTGCGAAACACTGATCCTCCAGCGCACTCGCGAGAATGAATGGCGCCGAGCCTAGGTGTCGCCTGCCGAATCCAGGTCTCCCGTGACGCAGAGCGCACGGAATTGAGCGATATCGCGGCCCGGGCGCACGATCCTTCCCGCGGGCTTCGCCGGAGGTTTCCCTCGCGTTACGGCTTCCTGCACGTGACCGTGTCTCTGTGAGCCGATCTTACGCGGCGGTCCGGCAGGCGATACATCCTCATGGGCGGATGAGGCGTGTCCGTGCAGGATGAGGCGCATGGTCGACGGGCTGGACTTTCAGATCATCAACGCGCTCCAGATCCATCCCCGGGTCCCGTGGGTCCAACTCGGGAGGATCCTCCGGGTGGACCCTTCGACGATCTCGCGCCGCTGGTCGGCCCTCACCCAGCAGCGGCAGGTGTGGACGAGCTGCTTCGAGTGCGAGCCGCGCACCGGCCAGCAGGAGATCTCGGCCCTGGTCGAGATCCGATGCGCGCCCGGCCGGCGCGGCGACGTGATCGCCGAGCTCAGCCGGCAGGGACCCATCATCAGCGTGCACTGCACGTCGGGCGCCCGCGACCTCTATGTCATGATCTCGATGCGCACCCTGCTCTCCATGGACCGCTACATCGACGAGCACATCGCCGGCGTCCCCGGCATCGTCGGCACCCGTACCCACTACCTGCGCAGGATCTTCCTGGAAGGGTCGGGCTGGCGGCTCAACGCGCTCTCCGACGAGCAGGCCCGCGCGTTGCACCTGCTGCGGCCGTCCGAGCCGCCCGAGCACCGCAAGCCCGCCCACCTCGACGTCATCGCGGCGCTCAGCACGGACGTCCGCCGCACCGCCGCCGACATGCAGCGGGAGCTGGGCCGCTCGATCTCCGTCATCTCCCGGGACATCGACGCGCTGCTCGCGGCGAACTGGGTCCGATGGCGCGTGGACCTCGCGCACACCCTCCTGGGCTGGTCGGCGGCGGCCGTGCTGTGGCTCGACGTCAAACACCCTGACCTGGAACGCCTCATCTCCTCGCTGCGGCTGCTCTGCCACGTGCGGATGTGCGCCTCGGTGACCGGTGAGGCCAACCTCGCGGTCTTCCTGTGGCTGCGCAACCTGCAGGAGCTGGACGAGATCGAGGGCAGGCTGTCGTCGATGTTCCCGAAGCTGCTGGTCAAGGACCGGTGGATCGTGCCGAGGATCGCCAAGCGCACGGGCTACATTCTCGATCTCGACAGCCGGCGCCTGCGTTACGTGCCCGTCGGCGGCCAGCCGGTGTTCGACGACCAGCTTCGTGCGGGCCCGGCTCGAAAATCCGATGTTTCATGCGGGATCAACGCCGATCGACGCCCATTCGCGGCGCCTTTCCTAGCCTGAGCGAAACGACCGCCCGGCCGTTGATCAGTGCGCAGAGAAAGAGGTCGTGTGGACATCGAGGAGCTCAGGGCATTCCGGCGAGAACTGCACCGCAATCCGGAACCGGCATTCGTGGAGATCGGGACGGCGGCCCGGATAGCGCGGGCCGTCGAAGACCTGCCGGTGACCGTCCTGACCGGCAAGGACGCCCACGACCTCTCCCCCGTCGTGAACTACCCGTCGCCGCGCACGCTCGCCGAATGGGCGGCCCGCGCCGTCGATTCCGGCATCCCGCCGGAGAAGGCCCGGTACTTCCAGGAGAACGGCACCGCGCTGGTCGTCGACCTGGCCGGCGTCCGGCCGGGGCCGCGATGGGGCCTGCGCGCCGACATCGACGCGCTGCCGATCCGGGAGTCCGCCGATCCGGCCCATTTCCCGGCCGCGAACGGCTTCGCGGCGGCGAACGGCGCGATGCACGCCTGCGGCCACGACGCGAACGCCACCATCGGCGTGGGCCTGCTGCACCGCCTCGCCGACCGCGACTTCGCGGGCTCGCTGAGGGTGCTGTTCCAGCCCGCCGAGGAGGGGGTACGCGGAGCGCAGACGATGATCGACGCCGGGGTGGCCGACGACATCGACATCATGCTCGCCGTGCACATGGCGGGCGAGCTGGGCGTCGGCCACGTCGTGGGCAGCTTCACCGGCGGCATGGCCACCCGCAAGCTGAAGGTCGACTTCACGGGCCGGGCCTCCCATGCCGCCGGCTCGCCCGAGTCGGGGCGCAACGCGCTGCTCGCCGCCGCCATGGCCACGCTGGCGATCATGGCGCTCCCCCGCTACGGGTCCGCGGACACCAGGCTCAACGTCGGCACGCTCGTCGCCGGTGACGGCGTGAACATCGTCCCGGCCTCGGCGGTGATGACCTGCGAGGCGCGCGCCACCGATGACGAGGTCGTGGACGAGCTGGTGGATCGGATCCGGTCCATCGTGGACGGCGCCGCCCGCACGCAGGACGTCGAGGCGGCGCTGGTCGTGACGGGCAGCTCCGCCACCGTGACACCCGACGACGACCTGGTCGACCGCATCGTGGACGTGGCCGGAGCGCACCCCGGCGTCGTGGAGGTGATCAGGACCCAGGCGTTCGCCGGCAGCGACGACGCCAACCTGCTCATCCGGCACGTCCAGCGGCGCGATGGCAAGGGCGCGTACCTGATGATCGGAGGCGGCAGCCCGGGCCCGCACCACAGCGCGGGCTTCGACGTGGCGGAGGAGTCGATCCCGCTCGGGATCGACCTCCTCGAATCGCTGATCCGCCAGGGCTGATCACCGGAAGGCGGGGACGGTGGGCGGCAGGCCCATGAGTACGGCGCCCGCGGCGTCGTACATCGCCGGGCTGAGGAAGGCGTGCTCCTGCGGCACCAGCGCGTCGCCCAGCAGGGCGGGCAGCGGGTGGTCCTGGTAGATCGCGGCGGTGCCGGACAGCGAGACGACCTTGTGGACCACCTCCGACGCGGTCCGGGCGAGGTGCGCGGCGGACAGCCGCAGGTGCGCGTTCTGCTCGTCGCTGACCAGGCTGCCGGCGACGAGCGTCTCCCAGGCCTCGTCGGCGGCCTCGTAGAAGTAGGCGCGGGCGGAGCGCAGCGTGGCCTCGGCCTCGGCGATGCCGGCGCGGTAGTAGGCGCGGTCGGCGAGCCTGGGTGCGCCGGTGATGCTGCCCCGGCCGCTGCCGACCCCCTCGGCGAAGTCGAGGGCGGCCCTGGCGACGCCGGCGGAGACCACGGAGAGCGACTGGGCGACGTACGTGATCGCGGGGTAGCGATAGAGCGGCTCGTCGACCACCGGCTCCCCGCCGCGGATGAAGGTCCACTCCCGGTCGACCTCGACGTCCTCGGCGATCAGGTCGAAGGAGCCGGTGCCGCGCATGCCGACGACGTCCCAGTCCCGCACGATCTCCAGGCGTTCCGGACGTACCAGCGCGCCGCGCGGCTTGCCCGAGGTCAGGTCGTCGCCGGGGATGCCGACGCAGATGATGTCGGCGGCCATGCAGCCGCTGGCGAACTTCCACCGGCCGTTGACGAGGAAGCCGCGCTCCGTCGGGGTGGCCTGCTGGATCGGGAACAGCGCCCCGGCGAAGACGACGTCGGGGCCGCCGGCGTACAGCTTGGCCTGGGTCTCCAGCGGCAGCGAGCCCAGGTAGACCAGCTGGGAGCCGAAGCTCGCGACCCAGCCGGTGGAGCCGTCGACGGCCGAGATCCGCTCGATCTTCTTCAGGAACTCGGCGGGCGCCATCGTCTCGCCGCCGAACCGCTCCGGCGTCGCGCAACGGTACAGGCCGAGCCGCTTGAGCCGCTCGACGAAGTCTCCGGGGACGTAGCGCTGCTCGCGGAACTCCTGGCGACGCTCGGCCAGCTCGGCCAGCATCGCGTCGAACGCGGCGGGATCGTCCTGCGCCATCCTTGCTCCTCATGGGTCTGACGGTGTGCTCCGAGGTTAGGAAGAACGCTTGCGCCCGTCAGTCGTCATTTCCTCACCTTGACGTAGGGGATATCTTCATCCCTGGCCCCCACACCGGGTGACCTACCCTGTGTCGGTGCGAGTAGATCCGCGGGCTCCCGAGCTCGTCGCCGCGGACTTCGTCGCGATGATGAACGCCTCCCGGATGTGCGTCCTCATCCACGACGCGGCGACCAAGAACATCCTGTGGGCCAACCCGGCCGCCTGCGAGCTGCTGGAGTTCGGCCTGAGCGAGATCCGGCCGCTCAAGGCCGATCACATGAGCAGCTCGGCGCAGCAGTACGACCGGGTGATCGGCCGGGCCTGGCTGCAGGACGCCGTCGAGAAGGGCGCCAGCCGGATCGAGTGGCACTACCGCTCCAGGTCCGGCCGGGTGATCCCGACGGACGCGCTCGCGGTGCGGGTCGAGCTCGCGCAGGGGCCGGCGGTGATGGTGCAGTTCCGCGACATCGAGCGGGAGCAGCGGGTGGAGCGCGAGCTGCGGCTCACCACGTCGTACGTGGACGCGCTGGCCCACTACACCTCCACCCTCGCCCTGATGCTGGACGAGACCGGCACGATCAGGTTCGCGACCGACACCGCGCTCACCGCGATCGGCGCTCCGGTGGACGGGCCGATGCGGCCCTTGACGGCGTTCGCGCGGCTGCGGCTCGACGGCCGCGACGCGAGCTGGGCCGACGTCCTCGCCCGCGCCACCCCGGTCACCCCCGTCCAGCTGGAGGCGGGCCGCGTGTGGCTGGAGGGCTCGCTGGAACGGCTGCGGGAGGAGGACGCCACCGCGCTGCTGATGATCCTGCACGACGTCTCCGACCGGGTCCAGGACCAGGTCCGCCGGGCCAGGGAGCTGCACCGGGAGAACTACCTGGCCCGCTACAACGCCATGGGCGACATGGCGATGGCGATCGCCCACGAGCTCGGGCAGCCGCTGGCCGCCGCCGCCAACTTCCTGGCCGGCGTGCACACCCGGGCCGCCCGGCTGCCGGAGGCCGGCGGGCTGGCCCAGGGCGTCGCCAGCGCGGTCAGCCAGATCGAACGCGCCGCGGCGATCGTGAGCTCGGTGCGTGCCTTCGTCGGCCATCTGGAGCAGGTGGAGCAGGTGGCCGACCTCAACGACGTCGTCGAGGAGTGCCTCTACTTCGTGCGGCTGCGGGCGGCGCCGCTCGGGGTCGAGGTCCGGGTCCGGCTCGCCCCCGAGCCGGTCCTGGTGCGCTGCGAACGGGTGCTGACCGGCCAGGTGGTGCTCAACCTCTGCTTCAACGCCGTCGACGAGATGGGGCAGTCGCCGGCGGCCCCGAAGCGGATCGACGTGGCCACCGCCCCCGACGGCACCTTCACCGTCGACGACCGGGGCCGGGGGCTGCCGCGCGAACCGTTCGCGGAGTCGTTCACGTCCAAGGAGCACGGCAGCGGGATCGGCCTGGCGCTCAGCCACCGGATCATCACCCGCCAGCACGGCACGATCCGGGCCGAGAAAAGGGCGGAGGGCGGGTCGCGGTTCGGGTTCACGCTGCCGCTCGCCGAGCCCGAGCAGCCTGCCGGCGCGTAGGGGAAATCCTCAGTCGGCGCGGATAAAGTCTCGATTTCGATGCCGGCGGTCGCGGCCTAGCTTCGGAGGCAGCCGATCACTTTCAGGAGGCAGCCGTGACCGAGGCGCAGCGCCGTTTCCGTGCCGCGATGGCGAACCTGTCCGCCGCCGTCAACGTCGTCACCACCGATGGCCGTCATGGCCGGGCCGGGGTGACCGTGAGCGCGGCGTGCTCGGTCACCGACTCCCCGCCGACCATGCTGATCTGCGTCAACCGCTCCAGCAGCTCGCACGACATCGTCATGGCCAACGGGCGGGTCTGCGTGAACGTGCTCGGCACCGATCAGGAGGAGCTGGCGATGCACTTCGCCGGTGCGACGAACGTGCCGACCTCCGAACGGTTCGGCGCGGGCTCCTGGGACTTCGGCACCTACGGCGTGCCGGTGCTGCGCGACGCGCTGGCCTCGGTCGTCGGGCGGATCGTCACCAGGCGCCGGCAGGGCTCGCACACGGTGGCCTTCGTCGAGATCGAGGCGGTCACCTCACGCCTGGACAGCGGTGCCCTGGTCTACTTCCAGCGGCGCTTCCACAGCCTCACCGCCTGACGCCGCCGGGCTCGTCAGAGCTCGATCCGGCACTGGAGGACGTCGCGGACCAGCGCTCCCAGGCTGTCCGCGCCGGTCTTCGCCTTGATCCGGGCCCGGTGCACGTCGACGGTCTTGACGCTGGTGCCGAGCCGGCGGGCGATGAGCTGGCTGGGCAGGCCGTCCACGACCAGCCTGAGCACCTCGCGCTCCCGCGTGGTGAGCGACTCGACCCGCTCGCCGACGGCCCGCCGGTCGGCGTGCTCGCGGAAGCGTCGCTCGGCCTCCCGCAGCTGTTCCTGGACGACGTCGAGCATCTGCTGCGGCTTGTACGGCTTCTCCAGGAAGTTGACCGCGCCCTGCCGCAGGGCCCGTACCGACATCGCGATGTCACCATGGGCGGAGCAGAAGATGATCGGGGCGGGATAGCCGAGCCCGAGCAGCCGCTCCTGCAGCTCGAACCCGCTCAGGCCGGGCATCCGCACGTCCACGATCAGCACGGCGGGCTCGGCGGCGTCGTACTCGGCCAGGAACGTCGCGGCGTCGGGATAGGTGAGCGCCTGGACCCCGACGCTCTCGAAGAGGAAGACGAGCGAGCGCCTCAGGTCGTGGTCGTCGTCGACGATGTGCACCACCGGGCCTGCCAGGGCCGCTTCAGTACCGCTCATCTTCCCGTCCTCGCGCAGGCCAGTGCTCGTACTATGCGCAGCCCGCCGGATCGGGGCAATCCCCCCGGTTCGGCCAGCGGACTGGCGAGCTTGGTGAGCGGGCTGGGCCGGACATTGACTTCCATCGGTCCCGTACGCAACCAGAAGGACGGAAAACACGTGCACCACCGCATCGGCATCCTCGGCACCGGCAACATCTTCGGCCGCTACGTCACCGGCATGGCCCGCTACGCGGAGCTGGAGATCGTCCGCGTCGGCGACATCGACGTCGACAGGGCCAAGCGGGCCGCGGAGGAGCACGGCATCCCCGCCTGGGGGGACGGCGACGAGCTCTACGCCGACGACTCGATCGACATCCTGGTGAACCTGACCCCGCCGGCCCACCACGCGAGCACCGTCATCCGGGCCCTGGAGTCCGGCAAGCATGTCTATGTCGAGAAGCCGCTCGCCGCGACCGTCGCCGAGGCGCGGGAGGTGCTGGCGGCGGCCGGGACGAGCGGCCGCGTGCTGGGCTCCGCGCCGGACACATTCCTGGGCAGCGCCTCCCAGACCGCGCGCAAGGCGCTCGACGACGGGCTGATCGGGGAGCCCATCGGCGTGTCGGCGTTCATCCGGCACAGCAAGGCCGAGACCTGGCATCCGGACCCGCGGTTCCTCTTCCAGCGCGGGGGCGGGCCCGTCCTGGACATGGGGCCGTACTATCTGGCCATACTGGTGAACCTGCTCGGCCCGGTCAGGTCCGTGGCGGGGGCCGCTCGCGTCGGGGCGCCGGTGCGCGCGGTGACCGCGCCGGACCGCGTCGTGGACCGGATCGACGTCGAGGTGGCGACCCATGCCTCCGCCGTCCTCGTCTTCGATTCCGGGGTCATCGGCACCACGCTGATGAGCTTCGACGTCTGGGACAGCGACCTGCCCGCCATCGAGGTCTACGGCACCGAAGGGACCCTCACCTTGCCCAACCCCAACCACTTCGACGGCGACGTACGGGTGCGGCGGCACGGGGACGCGGACTGGTCGGTCCTGCCGCCCGTCGTCGGCCTGTTCGGCGCGGTCGGCACCAAGGAGCAGGCCCGCCGCGGGCTCGGCGTCCGGGATCTGGCCGACGCGATCGAGGGCGGCCCCCACCGCGCGAACGCCACGTTCGCCTTCCACGTGCTCGAGGCCCTTTCCGCGATCGACGGGCCCGGCCAGGTCGTCCGCCTGGAGAGCACGTGCGAGCGCCCGGCCCCCCGCTTCGCGGAGTGACCCCGGGGCAGGCCGCGACGCTGGGCGCGGTGGTCGACACGATCGTCCCCGCCGACGATCATCCGAGCGGCACCGAGGCGGGGGTCCTGGACTACCTCGCCGGGCAGTTCGGCCGTGACCTGGCCGGTATGCGCGCCTACTACGAGGCGGGGCTCGACGCCGTCGAGGCCGAGGCGCGCGAGCGGCACGGCGCCGGCTTCCCCGAGCTCCCGCCCGGGCGGCGCGAGGAGCTGCTGCGGGCGCTGGAGGCGGGCGACACCCGCGTGCCGTGGCCGTTCGACGCGGCGGCGTTCGTGGAGACGGTGGTCGGCCACGTCATGGAGGGCTTCTACGGCGACCCGGGCAACGGCGGAAACCGCGACGCCGTCTCCTGGCGGATGATCGGATTCGAGGTACGGGACTGATGCGGGCCGTGACCGGATGCGAGGTACGGGGCTGATGCGGGTGGACGCGGTCGTGATCGGGTCGGGCGCCGGGGGCGGGGTCGCCGCCGCGGTCCTGGCCGAGGCGGGCAAGCGCGTGCTCGTGCTGGAACGCGGCCGCGACCTCACCTTCGAGGAGATCGGCCGCGACCATCTGCGCAACCACCGCCTCACCCGCTATCCGCACCGCTCCGGGCCCGACTACGAGGATGGCCCGCGCGTCGTCGTCGACGCCACCGGCGGCGAGCACGTGGTACGCCCGCACGAGCCGGGCTTCCACGGCAACGCCACGCTGGTCGGCGGCGGCACCCGGCTCTACGGGGCGCAGGCGTGGCGGTTCCTGCCCGCCGACTTCACCATGGCGAGCACGTACGGCGTGCCCGCGGGCAGCAGCCTCGCCGACTGGCCCATCGGCTACGACGACCTGGAGCCCTACTACGAGCGCGCCGAGTGGGAGATCGGCGTCTGCGGCGACCACGCGGCCGGCAGCCGCCACTGGAGGCGCGCCAAGCCGTACCCGATGTCCCCGCTCCCGGAGGGCCTGCAGGCCGCCGCCCTGCGCAGGGGCGCGGCCGCCCTCGGCTGGGACGTCCTGCCGGTGCCGCTGCTGATCAACTCGGAGCCGTACGGCGGACGGGCCGCCTGCACCCGCTGCCAGCACTGCGTCGGCTTCGCCTGCCCGGCGGACGCCAAGAACGGCTCCCACAACACCGTGCTGAGCCGCGCGCTCGCCACCGGCCGCGCCCGGCTGCTGCCGGAGGCCGTCGCCGAACGCGTCGAATGCGACCCCTCGGGCCGCGTCACCGGCGTGCGCTGGGTGGATCGCTCGGGGGCCCGCCACGTCGTCGAGGCCGAGGTCGTGATCTGCGCGGCCGGCGCGATCGAGACGGCCCGGCTGCTGCAGAACTCCCCGACCCGGCGCGAGCCGCACGGGCTGGGCAACAACCACGACCAGGTGGGACGGCACCTGCAGGGCCACGCCTACGCGTGGGCGCTGGGCGAGATGGACGAGCCCGTGCACGACGGGCTGGGCCCCGGCGTCTCGCTCGCGACGCTCGACTTCGTCCACCACAACGACGGCCTGGTCGGCGGGGCGATGCTGGCGGACGAGTTCACCGTGCTGCCCCTGGCCTTCTGGGCCCGGAACCTGCCGCCGGGCCTGCCCCGCTGGGGCGCGCGCAACAAGCAGTACATGCGTGACAACTACCGCCGCGTCATGCGGGTGGGCGGGCCGGTCCAGGAGATCCCCGGCCCGGAGGCGAGGACGCGGCCCGACCCTCGCGTACGCGACCGGTGGGGCATCCCGGTCGCCCGCCTGTCCGGCACGACCCATCCGGAGACCCTGCGTACCGGGGACTTCATCGCCGAGCGCGCCCGTGAATGGCTGCTCGCCTCGGGCGCGCGCCGGGCGTGGACGGCGCGGGCGCCCCTGGGCCTGCACGCCGGGCAGCACCAGTCGGGGACGTGCCGGATGGGCGACGACGAGCGGACGTCGGTCGTGGACCGGTGGGGCAGGGTCCACGGGCACGACAACCTCTATGTCGCCGACGCCTCCGTGCACGTCACCAACGGCGGGGTCAACCCCGTACTGACGATCATGGCGCTGGCGTTCCGGACGGCCGAGCGGCTGTGCGCGGAGTGGTGACGCCTGCTCAGGATGATCGCGTGGTGACGTCGAGCACCACCTTGCCGGTGGCGTGGCCGTCCTCCACGAGCGCGAGCGCGTCGGCCGCCGCGGCGAACGGGAACACCCGGCCCACGCGCGGATCCAGCTTGCCCGCGACCACCAGCCCGGCCAGGGCCGACAGCGTCTCCGGGCCGCCGACGCGCGAGAGCGGGCGGGCGCCGAAGCGGGCGGCGGTCTCCTCGCCGGCCACGGTGAGCACGCGCGTCCCGGCGGTGAGGACCTCCGCGAC
>NZ_JBSGFQ010000169.1:0-21354 GCF_053603495.1 Nonomuraea sp. NPDC004186
GGCCCCAGGGCGGGGCGTCCCGCCCGCACCTCGCGATCGTTCCTGAGCTGCGCCGTCTGCAGGAGCAGTTCGAGGTTGCCGAAGTCGCCGTGGCACAGGCACTGGCTGCGCCCGAAGCCGTGCGCCCTGGTGAGCGTCAGGGCCGCGTCGACCTCGGCCCGCGCGAGTGACCCCGGCAGCCATCGGGAGGCCAGCACCCGGCTGAGGCCGATGCCCATCGCGCCGTAGCACCAGAACGTGGTGGGCGGCGCGTCGGCGGGAAGGTCGATCGCGGAATGGTCGCGCAGCTCCATGAAGGTGCCCGTGCCGGCGTCGAAGCTCTCCTGCTCGTGACGGATGGCCTCGACGCCCGCGCGTACGTAGGCGTCCTCCGCGAGCAGCTCGCCCGCCAGCCCCAGCGCCCACCCCATGCCGCCCGTTCCGTGGGAGAAGCCCGAGATGGGGCGGTCCGCGTGGCCTCGAAGGGAATCGGAGAACCAGCTCGGTCCGGTACGGCTGTTCACCAGGTGCCGGGCCGCCTTGTCCATGACCTCCAGCACGCGCCGATCCCCGGTCAGGGCGTGCAGGCTGGGCAGACAGGCGAGCACGCCCGCGCAGCCCCCGACGATGTCGTACTCGCGGTCGGCCTCGATCGCGGCACTCAGCGGATCGAGCAGGCTCGTCGCGCGGCCGAGCAGGCGGTCGTCCTGCCACAGGGCGGCGAGGTGGCTGAGGGCGTACACGAAGCCGCCGTACCCGATCATCCCGAGATCCCGGCCCAGCAGGCCGCGCCCGACCTGCTCCAGGGCGGTCTCCAGGGCGGCGCGCGCCAGCCCGGTGTGCCGGTCGTCGCCGCTCAGCGCGCCGAGGAGCGCCAGGAACAGGGAGATGCCGCTCAGCCCGTGGAACAGATCGGGCCGCAACCTCCCGAGCGACCACTGGCCGTCCGTGGTGGCGTTGACCCCGAACCACTGAGCGCCTCCCTCCGCCGTGATCGCGAGCTCGTGGAGGTACTCACCGATGCGTACGGCGGCGCTCATGAGGGCGTCAGGTTCTCCCGTGGCAGGTTCGAGCCGGTAGGACGGCATGACCTGGAGGCTGTGGTCGTTCGCGGCGGCCAGGCCGATGGTGCCGTGCACCAGCCAGCGCTGCCTGGCGTAGTCCTCGGGCCCGAGCGTGCGCAGGCGTTCGAACACCGCGTCCATCGCGGGCCGCACCGAGATTCCGGGCACCGGCTCGTCGCCGCTGCCCAGCAGCGCGTCGCCGTCGGTGATGGCGCTGAAGTACGGCACGTCGTTGTTCCAGAGGTCGCGGCGCTCGGCGGCGATGCACGGGTCGAGCGCGGGCAGGTACGGCGACTCCCGCCACAGCGCGTCGAAGTGCCGGTCACGGTCGGAGCCGTCGCCCAGCAGCGCCGGGTGGAAGGCGGTGCGCAGGATGGCCTCGTACAGGATGGTCGGACGGACGATCACCCTGACCCGGTCGCCTCGGAACATCTCCAGCACGCCCGCGAGCGACTCCCGCTCGCGTTCGCAGATCCGGTACGCCTCGGTGAACCCGTCGAGCACGTCCTGGCGGAACTCGTTCAGGTCGAGCGGGACGTCCGGCGCGACGGGCCGGTGGCCGGGCGTCTCCATCGGCTTGTGCGCCAGCTCGATGCGCATGGTGTCCTTGCCCAGGTCCACCAGGAACGGAACGGGCATCGGGGTGTTCAGGTCCGTGGGGTGGCCCATGCCGGACACGTCGACCAGCGTGCCGTCCTCGGCCGTCCAGGCCGGTTGCGGCAGCAGTCCGACGGCCAGCACGGACCCGAGGGTGAGGCGGCCCATGGCGTGCTCGACCGCCGTCACCCTCGTGTCGCGCAGCGGCAGCTCAGGGGCCAGCAGCGACTCCAGGTCCACCAGCACGGGCTGGTCGCCCGCGGCGATCAGGTTCTCCGCGTGGAAGTCGGTGGCCCGCAGCAGGTGCAGCAGCGCGAGCAGGAAGCCCTGCCGGTGGTAGAAATCGCGCAGCGCCTCGCGGCTCGCGCACGGCTCCGGCCGCACGTACTCCACCCAGCCGTACTCCCCGCGGTCCAGCACCTCAAGGGTCCGCAGCGGACGGCTCGCGCCGTGCTCATCGAACCAGCGGACCAACTGCTGGAAGTGCGCGTCCACCGAGAGCGGCCGCGGCTTGTACATGATCTGGAGACCGTCGTGGAAGCGCAGCCTGCACACGCTGAACCCGCCCCTGTGCCGGTCACCGAGGCCGCTGTGCAACTCGGCCAGGGGGCTCGTCACCCCGAGGGCGTCCGCGTCGGCCACCAGCCGCTCGGCCAGCAGCGCGCTGGTGCGCACCCAGTTCCGCACGGCGACGGCGAGCTGGCGGACGAGCACCGGATACCTCTCCAGCAACCGCGCCCGCCCCTCGGCCTGCTCGTAGCCGGCCAGGAAACGGCGGAACCGCTCCTCGCTGCCACCCTCTCCCAGCACGCCTGCGTCGCGCGCCTCCCGCAGCTCCACCACGGCGGTACGCGCCACGAGGCGATGGAGGAGCTCCGTCAGCGGCCCGAACGCCTGCTCCAGGAACACCCCGTCCTCGAACAGCGCGCCGCCGAGCCCGTCGAGCCGTGCGCGCAGCAGCTCGCGGCCGTGCCGCGGCAGCGGGGCCACCAGCGTCGAGAGCAGGTTGATCTGGGTCAGTTCCCAGTCCGCGCCGGGGCCGCCGTCGAGGAGAAAACCGCTCTCGTGGACGATGTCCATCCACTCCGGCTGCTCGCCGGTGTCGGCGGGACCCGCCAGCAGGGCGAGCAGGCGGTCCTCGTCCAGGCCGTCGGCCGCCAGCCGCCGCTGCCAGAGCCCGGGCGTGTCGAACGGCTTGGCGGAGCGCCATCCGGCCAGCCGCCGCCTGGCATCCTCGCCCGGCGGGCCGGGGGAGGGGGCCCGGAGGCGTTCGGCCAGCGGAGCCGCACGTAAAGGGGCGGGTACGCCCGCGAGGGCGTACCCGGAAGGATCAGGCACAGCAGGACACCGTTCCGGAGCAGATCCGCGTGACCGCGCTGATGGTGGCGCTGGCACGGTCCTCGCTGAGCGTGTTCACCTTGAACGCCTGGTCCAGCTCCAGAGCGGGGTCGCCGGCGAATCCGGCATACGACTGGTTCATGACTACCTCCCGATATCTCTCCGTGGGGTCGACCGCCCTCGCCACGCGCGTGGGACGGCGCCGCCGTTTACCTCTGCCACGAAACCAGCCGCACCTGTCGGGAGCCTGTCGGCTGCCTGTCGTGGGTTACGGATGCGTTGCGGACTCTTGACGTGTGTCTCCCGGCCTGCGCAGTCACATGATTGACCTCGACAGACATGAGGTCGGCTCCCGTCGGGAGAGCGGCCATGACACGAGAGGTGAGGCGGGGCGGAAACGCTCCCATGCCGCGGGCCGTGGACGTGGCACGCCTGGCGGGCGTCTCGCAGAAGACCGTGTCCAGAGTCCTCAACAACGAGCAGTACGTCTCGGCCGAGGTGCGCCGGCGCGTCCTGGCCGCCGCCGAGGAGCTCGGCTACCGGCTCAACAACGCGGCCCGCGCGCTCGCCTCCGGGCGGAGCTCGTCCGCGCCGACGTGCCCGTCCTCGTCTACGGCACTCCGCTGCCCTTCTCCGCCCCACGCGTGGTGACCGCGGGCGTCGCCTCCGGCGAGCCGGCCCACGCGGCCACCGAGCATCTGCTGGATCTGGGGCACGCGACCGTCCACCACGTCGCCGGTCCGCAGCGCTGGTACGCCGCAAGGGAGCGGCTCGCGGCGTGGCGTGCCGCACTGGCGGCCCGCGGCCAAGGCGGGGACGAAGTTCAAGCTCGCCGTGGTCTTCGACGACCCGCCGCTGACGTGGGATTCGGCCACCGCACGTTGATCGGAGGCGAGGAGTGGGCTGTGGCGGTCAGGCGCGCATGTTCGCGCCGCCGTCGATGGCCCACACCTGGCCGTTGATCCATTCGGCGTCGTCGGACAGCAGGAAGGCCACGACCGCGGCCAGGTCGGCCGGGCGGCCCAGCCGGGTGGTGGGGACGTGCTCCAGGAACATCTTCTGGAGCTGGACGTCGTTCTGCGCCGCTTGCGTCTCGCCCATGACCAGGCCGGGCATCACTCCGTTGCAGCGCACGCCCTCGGGGCCGAAGCGACCGGCGATGTGCCGGGTCAGCGCGTTGACCGCCGACTTCGAAGCCCCGTAGGCGGGGCGCTTGCGGTCGCTGGCGCTGACCGCGGCGCCGGAGGAGCAGTTGACGATGCCGCCGCCGCCGTTGGCCAGCAGGTGCGGCAGGACGGCGCGAGCGGTGCGGACGTAACCCAGGACGTTGACGTCCAGAGTCCGCTCCCACACGTCCAGGTCGGTGTCGAGCAGCGACTTGTCACGCCCGAGGGTGCCCGGCGACAGGTCCGCGCCGACGTTGAACAGGCCGTGCACGGCGCCGAACTCCTCGATGGTCCTGGCGACCATCGCGTTGACGGAGTCCTCGTCGGCGAGGTCGAAGTGCACCGCGACCGCCGAACCGCCGGCCTCGGTGATCTTGGCGGTGGTGGCCTGCGCGCCGGAGAGGTTGATGTCGCCGACGACGACATTGGCGCCTTCCTCGGCGAGCCTGATCGCGGTCGCCGCGCCGATGCCGGTCGCCCCGCCGGCCACGATGATCGCCTTGTCCTTCAAACCGCGCATTGTCCGCTCCGATCGGCTGGGGCGATCCCATGGCCGCCCAAACCGTACACATGTGTACGTTTCTGTCGCCGCTAAACGTACAATCCTGTACGGTTCGTGGCAAGTTAGGGTTGGACCGTGCAGGAAAGCGGGTGCCAGTGACACGGAAGGACGCCGTCCGCAACCGGGACCGGCTGCTCGCCGCGGCGCGGCGGATGTTCGCCGAACACGGCCACGAGGTCGCGCTGGAGGAGATCGCCAAGGTCGCCGGGGTGAGCCGCACCACGATCTACCGCAACTTCGCCACCCGCGAGGAGCTCGCGGCCACGGTCTTCGCCGACAACGTCGCCCAGATCGAGCACCATGCGGCCGGACTGCGGGGACGACCGGACGGCGCGGTCACGTTGTTCGACTTCGTCCTGGACATGCAGCTGGACAATCGCGGCCTCGCCCAGGTCCTGTCCAGCGCCGACCTGCAGTGGTTCATCGAGCATGCCCGCCGCATCGCGGCCTGCTTCGAGCCTCTCCTCGACGCCGGCCGCGCGGCCGGCATCGTCCACCCCGTCGTCGACGTCGACGACCTGATGCTCGCCATCTCCATGGGGGAGAGCGCCGTGGCCACCAACGACGCCGCCCAGCGCGACAACCGTCACAAACGCGTACGAGAGATGCTGCACCGAGCCCTCTTCACCCGCTGACCTCGACACCTTCGGCGTGGACTGGCAGATCTCTTGTACTTCGGAGAGCATGACGGAGTTTCCATACTCAGAGACGAACGGTACGAGAGTCGGGAGAGCGATGCGGGTTCCGATGACGATTGCGGACTTCCTGGACCGGGCCGAGCTGGGGTTCGCGGACAGCCCCGGAGTGATCGACGAGCCCGATCAGCCCGCACCGCCCGTGACGGCGTCCACGTACGGGCGGCTGGGTGAGCGGGTGCGGGCGTGGCAGGCCGGGCTGGACGCACTCGGCACGCGCGAAGGCGACCGGGTGGCGGTGATCAGCCACAACTCCGCCCGCCTGCTGGAGCTGCTGTTCGCGGTGCCGATGAGCGGCCGCGTCTGCGTCCCGGTCAACTTCCGCCTGAAGTCCGACGAGATCGATTACGTGGTACGGCAGAGCGGAGCCTCGGTCGTGCTGGTCGACCCCGAGCTTCGCGAGGTGACCGCGGGGATCAAGACGGACCACCGTTTCGTCCTGGGAGAGCAGACCGAGACGGAGCTGATGCGGTTCGACACGGAGCCGCGTTTCTGGTCGAACCCGGACGAGGACGCCACCGCGACGATCAACTACACCTCCGGGACGACGGCCCGCCCCAAGGGGGTTCAGCTCACCCACCGCAACATCTGGGTGAACGGACTGACCCTCGGCCTGCACACACGCGCCTGGGAGCGGGACGTCTACCTGCACACGCTGCCGATGTTCCACTGCAACGGCTGGGGCATGCCGTTCGTGACGGCCGGGCTCGGCGTCAAGCAGGTGGTGCTGCGCAAGGTGGACGGAGCGGAGATCCTGCGCCGCGTGGACGAGCACGGCGTGACGCTGATGTGCGGTGCGCCGGCGGTGTGGAGCCTGGTGCTGGACGCCGCGGCCGGCTGGGAGGGGGAGATCCCGGGCCGTGACCGCGTACGGATCGTGTGCGCCGGGGCGCCGCCCCCGAGCCGGTTGATCCAGCGGGTGGAGGAGGAGCTGGGCTGGGAGTTCATCCAGATCTACGGTCTGACGGAGACCTCGCCGCTCCTGACCGTCAACCGCTCCCGGCCGCAGGACGACGACCTGCCGGGCGATCGACGGGCCCGGAGGCTTTCGCGGGCCGGGCTCCCGGCGCTGGGGGTCAGACTGCGGGTCGCCGAGTCCGGGGAGGTGCTGGCGCGGTCGAACGTCGTGTTCGACGGCTACTGGGAGAAGCCGGAGGAGACGGCGAACGCGCTGAACGACGGCTGGTTCCACACCGGCGACGGCGGCGACATCGACGACACGGACGGGCACCTGACGATCTCCGACCGCAAGAAGGACGTGATCATCACGGGAGGCGAGAACGTGTCCTCGATCGAGGTCGAGGACACCATCTTCAGCCATCCCTCGGTCGCCGAGGTGGCGGTCATCGGAGTGCCGGACGCCAAGTGGGGGGAGACGATCAAGGCGCTGATCGTACGGGCCGAGGGCGCGGCGGTGAGCGAGGCGGAGATCATCACGTACTGCAAGGAACGGATGGCCGGATACAAGGCGCCGACGAGCGTGGAGTTCCGGGACACGATCCCGCGCACGGCGACCGGCAAGATCCAGAAGTTCAAGCTGCGCGAGCCCTACTGGGCCGGGCACGACCGAGGTGTCAACTGACGTCAGGCACGGCCGACGGCTCGCGGCCGTCCAGGAGCCGGGCGAGACAGGCGGTCGCCCGGCTCCGGTAGGCCGCGACCGTCTTGTCCGCACCACATCCAGGCGTTCGTTATAGTGAACATATCGTTTAGCGCATGGAGAGTGTGATGCAGGTCAGGGCTTATCTCGATGACACCTACGCGGAGCAGGCCGATACCCGGGTGATCGCTGTGGGGCGCCAGGAGGGGCGACCCTGGGCGGCCGTGGAGCATTGCCTCTTCCATCCGCAGGGTGGTGGTCAGCCCGCTGACCGGGGGTGGCTGGAGGAGGTCGAGGCCGTACCCGTGTGGGATGAGCAGTCCGGGCTGATCGTGGCCGTGCCCGCCTCCGAGGAGGCCGGGTGGCCGGTGTTCGCCGAGGGGCAGCGGGTGCGGGCGCGGATCGATCTGGGGACACGGATGGCGCACGCGGCCTTGCACACGGCCGGTCATCTGATCGAGGCGGCGGGCCGTGCCCAGGGGTGGGAGCTGGCGGGGAACAACCACTTCCCCGGCCAGGCGCGCATCGAGTTCACCGCCCCGCGGACTGATCCGCGGCTGGCCGATCCTGAAGGCCGGGAGGAGGTCATCGCCGAGCTGCGGAAGGTGGTGGCGGCGGCCATCGCCGAGGACCTGCCGGTGACCGCGGAGACGGGCGAGCACGGGCGACGCGTGGTCCGCCTGGACACCCTGCACGCCGCGCCCTGCGGGGGGACCCATGTGCGCAGTCTCGGCGACCTCCACGATGTGGTGCTGCCGGCGCTGAAGGTCAAGCGGGGCCGCATCCGTGTGTCGTATTCCGCCGCTCACGGGCCGCGATGATGGCCGCGGCATCCGGGCGGTCGACGAGCAGCAGCGCCGCGGCGGTGGGAGCGCAGATCCGTCGCCGTCGTGAACAACGTGGGATGAGCGGCTCCGAGCTGGCGCGGCGTGCGGGCCTGAGCAAGGCGACGCTGTCGCAACTGGAGGCCGGCAAGGGCAATCCGACGATCGAGACGCTCGACGCGCTCGCGATCGCGCTCAGGATCCCGCTGACCGACCTGCTGGCCCGCGACACCGACCCCGGCCCGGTGTTCGTCCCCGGCACCGAGATCGCCGAGGGCGAGGTCGGCCGGGAACTGCTACGCCGGATCAGCAGCGGCCACAGCTTGGAGATCTGGCGGTTGCGGATGCCCGCCCACACCGATCTGACGGGTGTGCCGCACGCGACCGGCACGGTGGAGCACCTGCTGGTCGCCTCAGGTCGGCTGACCGCAGGACCCGCCGACGCCCCGCGCCTGCTGGGGTCGGGTGATCTGCTCGCCTTCGCCGGAGACGCCCCTCATCTCTACCGCACCGACGCCGAACCGGCGGACGTCACCGTCGTCATCGCCTCGCCCATCGTGGGCTGAAAGCCACCCGGAAGCCAGGCCCGCACCATGAGCATCGCCGAGCGGCACCTTTCCCTAGCGGTGAGCGGAGATACCACGCGGGCCCGAACCCCACTCCGAGCCCGGCGCTGACCATCTCGATGCCCGTGGTGGCCTCGTCGGTCTCACAGGCGACCACCAGTTCCAACCCGGCCTGGGAAAACAGCCGCTCGGCCGGCGTGCGCTGCCAGATCCCCGGCCGGGTGGTGACGACGGGTTCGCCCGCGAGGTCGGCCATGGTCACCTCGCGCCGACCGGCGAGCCGGTGCCCGGGCGGCACGGCGAGCAGGACCTCCTCGCGGACCAGCTCCTCATGGTCCAGCCCCGCCCGTCAAGCACCTCGGACGCCAGGCAGAAGCCGACCTGGCCCTCGCTCAGCCGCTCGGCCATGACATCCGGGGTCAGCTGGAAAAGACGCACGGCGACATCTGGATGCTCGGCGATGAAGCTCTTGACCGGTTCGGTGATCGTGAGCAGCGTCTCCGAGGCGAGCGAGACGCTGCCGCGGGCCAGGCCGGCGGCGTCGGAGCTGGGCGACGCGGAGCTCCTCGGCCGCCCTGCTGATGTGCTCGTGGCGCGCCACGACCTGGAAAAGGCGCAGCGACAGCAGATCCATTATGCCTCTGTAGCTATGACCTTATGGGAGAACTGGTCTTGGACGGCATATAGCGGCCCTGCCTAGGGTCGTCCGCGTGGATACTGCCGGCGCCGCCCAACCGTAGTACCGCAGACGTGGTGTTCGATGTTTTGATCTTTGGAGGCTCCGTGCCCTTCGGGTATCTGTTCCCTGTGGCGCTCGTCGCGATCGGCACGCTGTTCGCGTTACGGCCGGTGCCGTTCTCGCGCCCGCTCGGCCCTACGAGCTACTACTTCGGTCTGGCCGCCAACGAGCTGCCGTTCGCGGCCTTCTTCTGGATGTTGCTGCTCCCGACGGCGCTGGCGTTCGCCGAAGGTGACATTGACTCGGCGGGCGGCTGGGCGGTCGTCGCCCTGGCCGCCGTGAGCGCGATCGGGCTCGTGCCCATCGCCTACCGCGCGATGGGCGAGCGGGCCAGGATCGAGCGCGCGATGGACCTTGGGCTGGGCGCGGGATGGCGGGCCGCCATCGATGCCGATCTCGGCGCCGGGCTGCGGCGCCGTCGCCCGTGGGCCCGCATCCTGTTCCTGCCCATCTTCAAGCGCCGCCCGGACGTCCGGCGCGTGGCCAACCTCTCCTACGGCGACGCGGGCCGCCGCAACCTGCTCGACCTCTACCACCACCGCTCGCGCCCGTCCGGCGCGCCCGTGATGATCCACCTGCACGGCGGCGGCTACTCCGGCGGCCACAAGAACAGCCAGTCGCTGCCGCTGCTCTACCGGCTCGCCGGCCAGGGCTGGGTGTGCATCAGCGCCAACTACCGGCTACGACCGCAGGCCCAGCACCCGGACCACCTGATCGACCTCAAGAAGATCATCGCCTGGGTACGCGAGCACGCCCACGAGTACGAAGCCGACCCGTCCACGGTGTTCGTCGCGGGCAGTTCGGCGGGCGGGCACATGGCGGCACTGGCCGCGCTCACCCAGAACGACCCCGCCTTCCAGCCGGGCTTCGAGGACGCCGACACCTCCGTGACCGGCGCCATCTACCTGAACGGCTGGTACGGCACCTACTTCGGCCAGGGCCCCGAGTCCTCGCCCCTGGCCCACATCACACCGGACGCACCGCCGTTCCTCGTGGCCCACGGCGATCTGGACCCGCAGGTGCCCGCGGCCGATGCCCGGCACTTCGCCGACCGGCTACGCCAGACCTCGGCCGCCCCCGTCGTCTACGCCGAGCTGCGCGGCGGGAACCACGCCTTCGACCTGTACCACTCGCTCCGCTTCGAGGCCGTCATCGACGCGATCGAGGCCTTCACCGCCTGGGTGAGATCACGGGAAAGGAAAGCCGTTTGAACGCCTCGCCGTGGCCAGGACGGTCCATTACGCCCGGATCAGCCGACATCCCCGCCGAACGTCAGGGAATCCGGGAGCGTACGTCGTCGTGGTCGGCGGAGCGGCGGCGGGTGTCGACGGCGGGAGCCAGGAAGACGGCGGAGGCGACGAAGGCGAGCACCGCGAGCATGGCCGTGCGCAGGCCCCAGTGGTCGCCGAGGAAGCCGAGGCCGGGCGGGCCGACGAGGAAGGCGACGTAGCCGATGATGGCCACCAGGCTGACGCGGGCGGTCGCGTTCGGTCCGGTCTCTCCCGCGGCGGACAGCGCGACGGGGAAGCCCAGCGATGCGCCGAGCCCCCAGAACAGGACGGCCGCCCCGGCCAGCACCGCGTTGTCCGAGAAGATCACCAGGATCAGACCGAGCGCCCCCGAGACGGCGCTGGCGCGGATGACGGTGGTGCGGCCGAAGCGGTCGAGGAAGAAGGAGCCGCCGAAGCGGCCGATGGTCATGGCCGCGGCGAACCCGGCGTAGACGAGGGACCCGGAAGTGGCGTCCAGGCCGTGCCCGTCGACCATGAGCAGCGGCAGCCAGTCGTTGGCGGCTCCCTCGGCCAAGGCCATCGCCAGGACGATCGCCCCGATCAGGAGAAGCCTGCCGTCCTTCCAGACCTTCGATTCCGTGCCGCCGGACGCGGCCTGGCCTGGCGCGCCGATGCCGATGCCCGCGGGGAGGGCGCGCATGGCGTACAGGAAGAGCGCGGCTGCGATCAGGGTGACCGCGGCTAGATGCCAGTGCGCGGGAAGCCGGGCGGCGGTGGCCGCGATGCCGGTGCCGGCGCCCACGACGGTGCCCAGGCTGAAGCAGCCGTGCACGGTGGGCAGCGTCGTCCTGCCGGTGATGCGCTCGACGTCGGCGGCGTCGACGTTCACGGCGACGTCACCGGCCCCCATGCCCGCGCCGAACCCGCACAGGCCCGCCAGGACCAGCGGTACGGACGACAGGAGGGTGCCGGCGCTGATGACGGCCAGGCTCCCGACGACCATCGCGGTTCCGACGCCGATGACGGGTCTCGTTCCGTACCGGGAGGTGAGACGTCCGGAGCAGAGGATCCCGATCATGGCGCCCAGCGACAGGCCGAACAGGATCCAGCCCATCTGGCCGGTGGAGGCTTCCAGCCGGTCGCGGATGTCGGGGGTGCGGGTCACCCACGACGACAGCGCGATCCCGGGAAGGAAGAAGAGCAGGAAGAGCGCCTGCCGGCGCCGGCGCGTGGCGAGGTCCATTGAGGATGGGTCTCCGTGGCGGTTGCGAATGGCTCGGCCGCGTCTACGCGTGATCGCGCATCCAGAGGTCGAGGAGTTCCTGGGTTGCGGCCGTACGGGGAGCGATGCTCTTCTCCCGGTGGTCCACCTCCACCTCGACCGGACGCAGGTCCGGCACTCCTCCGTCGTCCTGGCCGGGACGCCACCAGTAGACCTGCGAGCTGATGCCCTTGTCTCCTTGCTCGTTCATGGTGCGGGTGACCGCCTGCATGCTCTCCATCGCCGCGATGAGATGGACGTCGCCGATCTCGTGTACCAGCAGGTACTCCGGCAGCGGGAAGGAGACCAGCGCACCGTGGCGGGCAGGCCCGATGTGACGGCTGAGCACGTGGACATGGCAGCCGATGTAGCGCTGCGTCTCGCCGATGAACATGATCGGGACGCCCATGACCTCCTCGATCTTCGTGTAGTGCGGTTCCCGATGCAGAGAGGCGTGCAGCGCCGCGCCGAAGACCTGGTTCTCCGCTCGGCCGCCGAGTCGTTCGCGGCCGAGCGACATGATCGAGTCGGGCAGGTCGATGACCACGGTCTCCACCAGCCCCGGCGCGAGGGAACGGGTCACCAGGGAGTCACGGAGGCCGGGCGGCTCGGCGAGCGCGGCCTCGGAGTAGATGCGGATCCGCAGTGCTTCGCCGTCCAGGAGCTGCTGGATGTCAGCCGACGTGTCCGGCGCCTGAGCCATCTTCCTCCGGTATCCCCGGGCGAACCCGCCGGCGAAGTCCGCGGCGAACGCGGGCAGTTCATCGTGGGGGAGACCGCCGGCCTCCGCGAGCACGTTGCCGATGTCGGCGGTGAAGTCGGCGGCCCCCGGGAAGCTGACGCTGAGGGTGGTGGGGGCGACGAACATGGCGGGAAAGCCTTCGGCCGCGAAGGCTTCTACCAGGGCTGCGCCGATGGCGTCGTGGCTCATCCGTACGTCCGATCATGTTTAGGTTAGGGCCAATAATCCCATTACTTACTCGCGTAAAGCCCCTTGGTACGTACGCCGGTACGCCGACGGCGTGGTCCCCAGATACCGGGTGAAGTGCTGACGCAGGCCGGTGCCGGTGCCGAGCCCGCAGCGCTCGGCCACGACGTCCACGGGCAGGTGGGTGGTCTCCAGGAGTTCGCGGGCCCTGATCAGCCGTTGCTGGTTGAGCCACCGCATCGGCGGCAGGCCGACCTCCTGGCGGAACCTGCGTACGAACGTCCTGGTGCTCATCGAGGCGTACTCGGCCAGGCCCGGGACGGTGAGCGGCGTCTCCAGCCGCTCCAGCGCCCACTGCAGCACCGGCGCCAGCCCCCGGTCACCGGTGACGGCGGGGGCGGGTGCGACGTACTGGGTCTGGTCGCCCTCGCGGTGCGGCGCGATCACCATCCGGCGGCCGACCTCCGCGGCCACCGCGGCGCCGAAGTCGCGCCGGACGATGTGCAGGCACAGGTCGATGCTCGCCGCCGTGCCCGCGCTGGTCAGGATGTCGCCGTCGTCGACGTACAGGGCCCGCTCGTTCACGGTGACGCGGGGGTGGAGCCTGCGCAGGTCTTCGGCGTGCATCCAGTGCGTGGCGGCCTCCCGGCCGTCGAGCAGGCCGGCGGCGGCCAGGACGAAGGCGCCCGTGCACAGGGCGGCGATCCGGGCACCCCGCTCGTGCGCCTCGACCAGCGCCTCGAGGAGCTTCTCCGGCGGCCGGTAGGAGGCGTCGACACAGGCGGGCACCACCACGAGGTCGGCGTCGCGCAGGACCGACAGGTCGCCGGGCGCGCGCAGCCACAACCCCGGCAGCGACTCCTGTTCTCCCGGCGTGCTGTTGCAGAGGGTCAGGTCGTACCAGTCGGGGGTCAGGTCGCGCCGGTCCCGGCCGAAGACCTCGCACGGCACCGCCAGCTCGAACAGCGGGCATCGGTCCAGCACAGGTACGGCCACCTGGATCGACGTCATGGCGTAAATCTAGCGGAACGCGACATTTCTGCCACTAGTGAGAAGTCCGGGAGCTCACGACAGTGGTCCCATGAACGAGGAGACAGGAACGCTGGACGTCGGCACCCAGGAGGGATCCCGGCTGCTCACCGCGGCCGCGGAGCTGGTCGTACGGCATCTGGGCACGGTCGCGGACGGGCCCGTCGCGCCCGCCGGGCCGGGAACCGAGCGGCTCCGCGACTGGCTGGCCGGCCACGACTTCGCCCGCCCCGCACCGGCGGCGGACACGCTGGCCGAGGTCATGGGGATGCTGCGGCAGTGGGGTGTGCACACGACGCATCCGCGCTATTTCGGGCTGTTCAACCCGACCCCCACCTGGTGGGGCATCGCCGGCGAGCTCCTGGCGGCCGGTGTCAATCCGCAGCTGGCCGCCTACAGCCACGCCCCGGCCGCCGTGGAGATGGAGCGGCACGTGCTGCGCTTCGTCGCCGGCCGGCTCGGCCTGCCCACCGCCGAGGGCAGCTTCACCGTGGGTGGCGCGGAGGCGAACCTGACCGCCGTCATCGTCGCGCTGACCCGCAGGTTCCCGGCCTACGCGGGCGGCGGCCTGGCCGGTCTGGCGCGCATGCCGGTGCTGTACGCCTCGGCCGAGAGCCATCTGGCCTGGCTCAAGATCGCCCACATGACAGGGCTCGGCCGCGACGCGGTACGGCTCGTACCCACCGATTCCCGGCACCGCATGGACCTGGCGGCGCTGCGCGAGACGCACCGAGCCGATCTGGCCGCGGGGTTCGAGCCCTTCCTCCTGATCGGCACCGCCGGCACCACGGCCGGGGGCACGCTGGATCCGCTGCCCGAGCTGGCGCGCCAGGCCGGCGAGTGGGGCCTGGACTTCCACGTCGACGCCGCCTGGGCGGGAGCTGTCGCGCTGTCCGACCGCCTGCGCCCGCTGCTGGACGGGGTGGAACTGGCCGACAGCGTCACCGTGGACGCGCACAAGTGGCTGTCGGCGCCCATGGGCGCGGGCATGTTCCTCACCCGGCATCCGGACGCGCTCGCCGGCAGCTTCCACGCCAGCACCTCCTACATGCCCGCGCAGAGCGGCCAGGTTCCCGATCCGTACGCGACCAGCGTGCAGTGGTCGCGCAGGTTCGCGGGCCTGAAGGTGTTCCTCGCGCTGGCGATCGCCGGCCGACCGGCCTACGCCGAGCAGCTCGAACGCGACGTCCGCCTCGGTGAGCTGCTCGCTCGCCGGCTGTCCGAGGAGGGCTGGCCGCGCGTCAACGACACCCCGCTCCCGGTGGTCTGCGTCGCCGACCCCGAGGCGGAGTCGCAGGGGCCGGAGCACAGCGCCGCCTGGCACGCCGCCGTCGCCGACCACGTCGTGAGCGGCGGCCAGGCCTGGCTGAGCACCGTACGCCTGGCCGGGCGGCCCGCGCTGCGGCTCTGCCTGACCAGCCACCGGACGACCGTCTCGGACGTCGAGGCCGCGGTCACCGCCCTCAACCAGGCCCGCAAGGCCGTTTGAGCGCGAATCCCGTGCTCCGGTCGGACCGGCGGTAGGAAGCGGCGCGCCCTGGCCGGGCGGCGGGCCGCGGCGGTGTCGCCGCCGCGGCCCGCGTGCGGTCTCAGAGCTTCAGGCCCACCAGCAGCGGGTCGTGGTCGGAGGAGCGGAACGGGTCGGGCGCGTACAGGGAGGGCGGGTTGAACTCGGTGTTGTAGTCCATGAACCGGCCCTCGTCGGAGTTGATGTGCCAGATGGTGGCGCCGGTCACCAGCTTGCCCGCGCTCCTGTCGGCCAGCACGTGGTCGAGCTCACCGGACAGGCCGTCGAAGACGTAGCTGTAGCGGTCGTCCTTCTTGACGTACCTCTTGCTCAGGCTGGTCAGCCCGCCGTCCTCGAACGCGTGGATGGGGTCCTCCTCGCCGTAGGCGTTGATGTCGCCGAGGACGAGCACGTTCTGCAGCTTGAGGCTGTCGATCAGGGCCAGCACGGCCTTGGCCTGCTTGACGCGCTTGGCGTTGTAGCAGGACTGCCCGTCGCCCTGGTCGGCGTCGGCGCCGGAGGCCGCGCCGTCGGAGTCGGTGCAGCCCTTGGACTTGAAGTGGTTCACCAGCACCGTGAAGGACTTCCCGCCCCCACCGGCCTTGGCGAAGGTCTGCACCAGCGGCGGCCGGTTGAAGATCGGGTCGGACGACGACCGCGCCGGACCGGTGGGGGTGACCTTGGCCGGCTGGTAGATCAGCGCGGTCTGGATGAGGTCGGTGCCCGGGTTGGGGTGCGTGATCGCCTGGTACGTGCCGGCGCCGGCCTTGGCGTTGAGCGCGTCGACCAGGGTGTTGAGCGCCACGTCGTTGTTGCGCTCGACCTCCATCAGCCCGGCCACGGCCGGGTTGAGCGTCGTGATGTTGGCGACCAGCTTGGCGAGCTGGCGGTCACGCTCCGCGGCGGTGGTGGCGCCGCGGGACTTGAGCGTGGTGAACCAGTTGAGCGTGTTGAGGCTGGCCACCTGGACGTCGCCGCCGACCTTGGCGGGCTTCGCGGGGCGGGGGTTCTCGGCCTTGAAGACCACCGGCTTGGTCGGCTGGACGCGGTAGGCGTCGAAGCCGTACGTGAGGACGCCGGTCAGGTTCTTCACCTCGTCGCCGATGCGGACGGTGTTCGACCCCTCGGTGTGGTACGGCAGGGCGGGCGGGTTCTGCACGCCTGAGCCGTCGTCGAGGAGGACGGCGCGCCGCGCGTCCTTCTCGGTGTTCACACCCTCGCGGTCCGTCGGCTGCCACAGCCGGCCGCCGCCCGCGAGGGTGATCTCACCGAACCGGCCGAGGTTGTAGATCTCGGAGGCGGCGAGGTCGCCCTTGAACGTGACGAGCATGCCCTCGTAGCGCTCGAAGGTGACGCCTGTCATGAGCGGCAGCTTCACCTTGGCCGGCTTGATCACGCCGGTGCCGCACACGGTCACCGCGGTGGCCGGTGAGATCTCGGTGAGGCCGTTGTACTCGATCGCCTTGCCGGAGACGAGCACCCGGTCACCGGTCTTGACCGGCGAGGAGGAGAACACGAACAGCCCCTCGGAGGTCGCCGGGTCGGCGTCGGGCTTGTCCGCCTGAACGTAGAAGCCGCCGAACTGGCCGGAGCTCTGGAAGGAGCCGGTGACGACGCCCTCGACCCGGACGTTCTGACCGGCGACCGGGCTGGACTCGCCGCTTCCCTGCACCTCGGAGATCCGGTGAGTGGGCGCGGTGTCGCAACTCTCGGTGGGCGTGACGGTCGGGGTGGGGGTCGGCGTGACCGTCGGCGTGACGGTCGGGGTGGCCGTCGGGGACGGTGACGGGTCGCCGCCGCCGCAGGGGGCCGCGGCGGTGGCGGTGTTGCGCGGCGCGGGGGCCGCGGCTTCGAAGTCGGCGCCGTTGTCGTCGGTGTCGGTGCAGCCGCCGCCCTTGCGGAACGCGCCGGTGGTGTTGGTGAGCGCGGGGGCGGGGGTGCCTTCGGAGAAGTTCGCGCTGCCGTACCCGACCAGGTCGGAGATCAGCGCGAGCTGGGCGTCGGCGCAGGGCGTGGAGGAGCCGTTGCAGGCCAGCCCGTCGCTCGAGCGGACCAGCGCCACCTTGCCCGCGGTGCCGCTCATGTTCACGGAGCCGACGCTGTCGGGCTTGGGCAGCGCGCCGCTGGGAGTGCTGCCGGCGGCGAGCTGTACGAGGTGGTACTGGCCGGGGGCGATGCTGCCGGAGAGGTCGGCCTTGTTGGAGGCGAAGTTCCCGGTGCCGGCGGCGCTGGTGTACTGCACGGACCAGCCGTCCAGGGACACGGGGGCGGCGCTGCGGTTGAACAGCTCGAGGTAGTCGTTGGTGAAGGGAGCTCCGGCGTTGCCGCCTCCGCCGTAGACCTGGCTGATGACCACGGTTCCGGGGGCCGCGGCCGAAGAGGGTGAGGAAAGGGCTGCGATCGAACCGGCGACAACGCCGGCCGCAACGAGGATCGCTGTGGCCCGGGACTTGACTGGCATGCGGGGGAGCGTAAACCGACAAACAGCCAAAAACTCTGTATTCAGCATGGATGGGTCATGAAATTTCAGGTGTCGATCCGTCAATGTGTGACAATCACCCTCCTGGCCTGGTATCGCACGCCGACACTGACGGGCTCACCGCTGCTCGGCGGGCCCCATGACGCCGATTCGAGCCCCCGCCCGGGGCGGGTCTCTCGGCTCCCCGCGATGCCCGCCGCCCGGCTTGAACTGATCGTGAACAGATTTGCTGAACACTTGTGTTTGGATGCGTCCTTCCAGCATGATCTTGGTGTATCGCTCCCGGGTTTCAAGGAGGAACGGATGCGTCTTCGTGCAGGGCTTCTGGTAGCCGGCATGGCCGCCGCGATCGTCAGCGTGGTCGGCACCCCTGCTTCCGCTCAGGCGGCCGCCTGGACGTATATCGGCGTGTACACCAGCAAGCACAACTGCGTCGACGCCGGCCAGATGTGGGTCCGTGAGGGTTGGAACGAGTACGAGTGCTCAGGGAGCGCCACCTACTGGGAACTCTGGGTCCGGTAGCACTTGACGCCGTCGCTCTGCCACGCCGAGACCGCGGCTGCGGTGCGCGCGGCGACGCCGGCCAGCGGCCGGTGCGCGATGGCGGTCTGTTCACGGCCGCCAAGGTCGTCGTCTCGAACGCGTTCCATGCGTGAGCGATGAGTTCGGGCAGCGGATCAGGTCTGCCCTGGTATGACTCGCATCATCGCGGACATCTCGGTCTCCCTCGACGGCTTCGTCACCGGGCCTGACCCCGGCCCCGACAACGGTCTGGGCATCGGCGGCGAGGCCCTGCACACGTGGGCGTTCTCCGACGACCCCGACGACCGCCGGGTCCTGCGCGAGGCGACCGCCCGCTCGGGCGCCGTCGTCCTCGGTCGCCGGCTCTTCGACGTGGTCGACGGGCCGGACGGCTGGAACGACGACCGCGGCTACGGCGCGGGCGAGGTGGGCAAGCCCGCGTTCGTCGTCGTGACGAACGCGCCGCCGGACTCCGTGCGGCTCACCGACCTCGATTGGACATTCGTCACCACCGGCCTGGCCGACGCCGTCGCCGCAGCGCGTGAGCGGGCGGAGGCGGCGTCGGCGCACCGCGGCGAGGACCTCGACGTCGTCCTCATGGGCGGCGGCGCCACGGTCGGCTCGGCGCTCGAGGCCGGGCTGGTCGACGTGCTGACGCTGCACCTCGCACCCGTCGTACTGGGTGCGGGTACGCCGCTGTTCACCGGCGGAGCGCCGCGCACGCTGGTGCGGCGGAGCGTGATCTCGACATCGACCACGACGCACCTGACCTACGACGTCGTAGGTTAGCTCAGGAACCCGCAGCCGCCGGAACGGGCTTCCCGCCAAGGGGAACACGGACCGACCCCGCAGGGTTGAGTATGCGTCGAACGGAGTCCTCGTCGTTCGTCCTGCGTGGATGGCGATCCGGCTACTGTTGATCCGCATGACGCACACCGAGATCGAGATCACCGCGGAGCTGGTACGGGATCTGCTGCGCGACCAGCACCCCGACCTGGCCGATCACCCGGTGCGGCTCGGCGCGCGTGGCTGGGACAACCAGCTGTGGCGGCTCGGCGACGGTCTCGCCGTCCGGTTGCCCTGGGCGACACAGAACGCGGACGAGCTGCTGCGCAAGGAGCACAGCTGGCTGCCCGCCCTCGCCCCGCGCCTCCCGCTGCCGGTTCCCGTCCCGCAGCGCCTCGGCGAGCCCTCCGCGCTGTTTCCACGCCCCTGGATCGTCACCACCTGGGTGCCGGGCGAGCCCGCCGACCGCGCCCCCGTCACGCGCGCCGCGGAGGCGGCCGACGCCTTGGCCACCTTCCTGACGGCCTTGCACCAGCCCGCCCCCGACCAGGCTCCCACCGGCCGGGACCGCGGAGGGCGGCCGGCCGCCTACTCCGGAGGTTTCGCCAAGCAGCTCGCCTCGGCCACTGAGATGGGGCTCATCCCCGACCCGGACGCCGTCCGCGCGGTCTGGGAAGACGCCGCCGCCGCTCCCGACTGGGCGGGCCCGGCGCTGTGGGTCCACGGCGACCTGCATCCGGCCAACGTCCTCACCGCGGACGGCACCGTCTGCGGCGTGATCGACTTCGGCGACCTCTTCGCGGGCGATCCGGCCTGTGACCTCGCCGCCGCCTGGATTCTGCTGCCGGACGGCACCGCCGGCCGCTTCCATGCCGCCTACCAGCCGGCCCCGGACGCCGCGACGCTGCGCCGCGCCCGCGGATGGGCGGTGCTGCGCGCCCTCAGCGGCATCCTCATCGGTGAAGCGGGGGTCCGCGGCCGCCGAGGCGGCAAGGCCACGTGGGGCCCGCCCGCCCACGCCGCGCTGCGGCGCCTCATCGCTGATCGATCGCTTCCCCAAGGGCAAGCCGGGATCGACTTGCCAGTGGCGTGAGATGGGGCAGGCTTGCCGGTGTGATGGCGATTCATTCGCTGCCCACGCAGCCACAGGCGGAGCCGTACGAGATGCTCACCCGCCTGCCACCGCCCCACCTGCGTCCGTACGTGCTGGGGTGGGCCGGCTTTCGCACCCGGGCGGGAGAGCCCGCCCACCCCAGCCGGATGCTGCCGCTCAACGCGGCCACCCTGATCATCGACTTCACCGGCATGGGCCCGATCGTCACCGGTCCCCGCGCCACCGCGACGTTCTCGGCCCACACCCCGTGGCGTCACGGGGTCGCGGTCGGGCTCACGCCCGCCGGGATGTCGGCGCTGACGGGGACGCCCCTACGCGAGGTCGCCGGCACGAGCGTGCGCCTGGAAGACCTCCTCGGCGCCCGTGCCGAGGAGCTGACCGGCCGGTTGATAGCGTCGGCGAGCTGGGCCGACCGCTTCAGGCTGCTGGAGGAGCGGCTGACGGCGTGGCTGCGTCCCGACGCCGGCCCCGACGGCCTGATCATGCACGCCTGGTGGCGGCTGCAGGAGCCGGCCGGCCCGCCCACCATCGCGTCCCTCGCCGGTGAGCTGGGCGTCAGCCGTCGTTACATCGAGCTCGGATTCCGCCGGGTGGTGGGCCTGTCGCCCAAGACGGTGGCCCGGATCGCCCGGTTCCAGCGGACCGTGGACACGTGGAGACGGCCCTCGGCCACCCTGGACGAGGCCGTCGCCTGCGGTTACGCCGACCAGCCGCACCTCACCCGCGAGATACGGGCGATGGCGCAGATGACGCCGAAACAGCTGTTCGCATTCGTTCAATACACCGATCGGCTCACCGGCTAGCGTGACCTTCCGCTCCGGACCGAACGGGTGCCGGGGGAGAGGAAGGGGCAACACGTCATGGCAGGCGTTCTCGCGGCCGATCCCACCCTTGCCGACTTCGGCAAGGACCCGCTGTGGATCACGATCATCAAGGCCGTGATGCTGTTCCTCTTCCTGTCGCTGGGGGTCGTCTTCGGGGTCTGGTTCGAGCGCAAGCTGATCTCGCGGATGCAGCACCGGTACGGCCCCAACCGGGCCGGTAAGTTCGGCCTCCTGCAGTCGGTCGCCGACGCGATCAAGATGGGCTTGAAGGAGGACCTCTTCCCGCGCACGGTGGACCGGGGGCTCTACCTGCTGGCCCCGGTCATCATGGTGGTCCCGGCGATGCTGGCCTTCTCGATCGTGCCGTTCGGGCCGGTCGTGAATCTGTTCGGCGTGCGGACGCCGCTGCAGCTGGTGGACCTGCCGGTGGCCGTGCTGTTCATGCTGGCCATGGGCGCGGTGTCGGTCTACGGCGTGGTGCTGGCCGGATGGTCGTCGCGCTCGCCGTACGCGCTGCTGGGCGGTCTTCGGTCGGCGGCGCA
>NZ_JBSGFQ010000170.1:0-21065 GCF_053603495.1 Nonomuraea sp. NPDC004186
CAACCGAGGTTCTGTTTCTACTCGTGACTTGGTGTACATCTCCGTTGAAGGGGACGACGCAAACCCCAAGTCCCGCCTCAATGGGGGGGATGTTGTCGTAGTCCGAACTGGTCAGGCTGGTGCAGCCGCCAAGGTCCCTGAATCGCTTGATGGTGCCAACGCCATCGATATCCTCATAATTCGTCCGGGGACGGAAACTGACGCAGACTTCCTCGTCTGGTACCTCAACTCTCCTGTGGCCACCTCCCACATTGATGAAGGCTCAGTTGGAGCAATCCAAGGGCACTTCAACGTTGGGGCTCTGCGCGAGTTGCCGTTCCCGACCATCTCTCTGGATTCGCAGCGCCGGATTGCTATTGACTTGGATACGAAAGTCGCTGCTATCGATGCCTTGATTGCGGAAACCGAGCGGTTCATCGAGCTCTCGCGGCAGCGCCGAGCCGCGCTGATCACGGCGGCGGTGACCGGCCAGATCGACCTGCGAGGAGTCGTGTGATGGCTGACCACAACGAGGTTGTCTTCGAGACCGAGATCTGTGAGCACCTCGCCGCCCACGGCTGGCTGTACTCAGCCACCGACATCGGGTATGACCGGGAGCGAGCGCTGTTCCCCGAGGACCTGTTTGCGTGGCTGGAGGCGACCCAGAAGCCGGCGTACGAGAAGGCGTTGAAGGCGGCCGGGTCTCAGGCGAAGTTCCTTGACGTGCTGAGCACAGCCCTCGATAAGCCGCTGGAGCACGGTGGCGGGATGCTGAGCATCCTGCGGACCGGGGTGCAGTACATCGGCGGTGGCCGGTTGAAGATGGCGCAGTTCCGGCCCGAGACGACGCTAAACGAGACGACGAACGCCGAGTATGCGGCGATGCGGGTCCGGGTGATGCGGCAGGTGCATTTCTCGACCGCCGACCAGCGCAGCATCGACCTGGTGTTCTTTGTCAACGGGCTCCCAGCCGCGACAGTAGAGCTGAAGACCGACTTCACCCAGTCGCTGAACGAGGCGATCCAGCAGTACCGCAAGGAACGCAACCCGCTGACCAGCGGCCGAGTCGAGCCGCTGCTGTCGTTCGGACACCGGGCGCTGGTCCACTTCGCGGTTTCCAACGACCTGGCCGCGATGACGACCCGGCTGGAGGGCGAGAAGACGCAATTTCTGCCGTTCGATACCGGCTTCGATGACGGTGCGGGGAACCCGCCTGGTGCGGACGGGAGGTCGGCGACGGCGTACCTATGGGAGCGGGTCTGGGAAAAGCACGCCTGGCTCAACATCATCGGCCGGCTGATGATCGTGGAGACCAAGGAGGAGTGGGACGTCGCGACCGGCACGTCGGTGCGCCGTACGAGCATGCTGTTCCCCCGGTTCCACCAGTGGGAGGCGGTGACGAAAATCGTGGCCGCCGTGGCTGAGGAGGGTGTCGGCCAGCGTTACCTGATCGAGCACTCCGCGGGGTCGGGGAAGACCAACACGATCGCCTGGACGGCGCACCGTCTCGCGCGGCTCCACGTCGATGATGAGAAGGTCTTCGACTCGGTCATTGTGGTCGTCGACCGCACGGTGCTCGACGGGCAGCTTCAGGACGCGATCCGGCAGATCGACGGCAGCGGGAAGATCGTCGCGACGATCAGCCCCGAGGACGTGCGCAAGGCCGGCGCGAAGTCGAAGTCCGGCCTGCTGGCACAGGCGCTGAAGAATGGCGAGTTAATCATCGCGGTGACGGTGCAGACCTTCCCGTACGCACTCGATGAGATCCGGGCCGACTCCGGCCTGAAGGGCAAGCGGTTCGCCGTCATCGCGGACGAGGCGCACTCCTCGCAGTCGGGGCAGATCTCCTCGAAGCTGAAGCAGGTCCTGACCGCCGAGGAGATCAAGGAGATCGAGGACGGCGGCTCGGTCGACATCGAGTCGGTCCTGGCCTCGGAGATGGCCGAGCGGGCCGAGTCGGAGAACATCTCCTACTTCGCCTTCACCGCAACGCCGAAGAACAAGACCCTGGAGCTGTTCGGCCGCAAGGGGCCGGACGGCAAGCCGCACGAGTTCCACCTGTACTCGATGAAGCAGGCGATCGAGGAGGGCTACATCCTCGACGTGCTCAAGGGCTACCAGTCCTACGACACCGCGTTGAAAATCGCCGGCAAGGCCGAGAGCGGCGACGGTGGCGAGGTCGAGGAGTCGGCTGCGCGCAAGGGACTGATGCGGTGGGTGCAGCTGCATCCAACCAACATCAGCCAGAAGGTGCAGATCATCGTCGAGCACTTCCACGCCAACGTCGCCCACCTGCTGGAGGGCAAGGCCAAGGCGATGATCGTCACCGACTCGCGCAAGGCCGCGGTGAAGTACAAGAAGACGATCGACGCCTACATCGCCAAGCGGGCCGCCGAGGACGCGTCATATAACTACCGGACTTTAGTTGCGTTCTCCGGGTCGGTGTCGATGACCGAGAACGACGAGTGGAGCCAGGACTGGGGGCCGACGCCGTCGAAGGACGACGAGTTCACCGAGGCCAAGATGAACCCCGGAGCGGGCGCCGACCTGGCCGCGGCGTTCAAGGGCGAGACGTACAAGATCATGCTGGTCGCCAACAAGTTCCAGACCGGCTTCGACCAGCCGCTGCTCTCGGCGATGTACGTCGACAAGAAGCTCTCCGGGGTCGCCGCCGTGCAGACGCTCTCCCGGCTCAACCGAACCCACCGCACCGCCGGCGGGGAGCAGAAGGCCAAGACGTTCGTCATCGACTTCGTCAACAAGCCCGACGACATCAGGGCCGCCTTCGAGCCGTACTTCACCAACGCCACCCTGGAGACCGAGACCGACCCGTACGTCGTTGTACACCTTGCGAACAAGCTCGCCCAGGCGGGGATCTACACCGAGGAGCAGGTCCGCCAGATCGCCGAGCTGTGGGTCACCCGCAAGGGCAACAACGCGCTCTCGGCGGCAATCAGCCCAGCCCAGCATGACTTCCGGCGTCGCTACGCGGCAGCGATCGAGGCCGAGGACAAGGTCACGCTCAACACCCTCGACCTCTTCCGCAAGGACGTCTCCACCTACGTGCGGCTCTATGACTTCATGAGCCAGATCGTCGACTACGGCGACCCGTACATGGAGATGCTCTCGATCTTCCTCCGGCTTCTGGAGAAGGTCATCGCCGAGTCCTCGTGGAGTGCCGACGTCGACCTCTCTGACGTGGTCCTGGTCGGTGTGAAGCACAACAAGAAGATCGCCGTCGACATCTCGCTGACCGGAGACGGCGAGCTCAAGGGGATCAGCGCAGCAGGCACCGGCACAAAGAAGGAGCCGAAGTACGTCGCGCTCCAGGTCGTCATCGACAAGATGAACGACCTCTTCGGTGCCGAGGCGTTCGCCGAGTCCCAGATCCGGGAGTTCGTGCAGGGGCTCGTGCAGCGACTGCTCGCCGACCCGAACCTGGTCCAGCAGACCCGGGTGAACTCGAAGAAGCAGTTCATGGAGTCGCAGGACTTCCAGTCCGCCGTCACCGAGGTCGTCGCCGACAACCAGGAGGCGCACAACGCCATGGCTGACTACTTCTTCACCGACGGGCCTGCGATCAAAGGGATCATCGTGGCGCTCGCCGACGCGTTCTACGAGGCCGCGATCGACAAGGGGGCAGACGGGCCTAGCTCAGGATCTTGAGGTGTCCCCTCACAGTTCCTTCCTCTTGTTCGGGGGGCCTTGCAGCAGATCAGACCGTTCGGGGAACTATCGTTCTAATTGGGTAATCACTCATGGTCCCCACACCGCGGCAGAGACTGTGGGGTTGGGTCTTCGAACACTTCATTACGAGTGAGAAATTGATCGTCCACAGGCGTTCACCCTGCTCGGGATTGCCTGCTCGGGCAGGAGGTAGAGGGGCAGCCAGTCCACCGCCGTCCAAGGTCATCCGAAGCCGTCGCTAGCAAGATCGGTGCTCAGCCCTTGTGCTTCGATGGCAAGTGGGCCCGTACCGCAGGGCTGCCAGGCCCGAGGAACGGAAGCCGCGCGGCAGGATGACCTTCCGCTTTCAATCGGAGCAATCACCCTGCTCGCCTACCGGAGACCGTGGTCAGAATGTAGTGGACCGCTGCCGCTGGATGCCCTTGGTGGCCGACGTTGCTGTCACTACTGCTGTCATCGGGAGCCCCCACCATCGTTGCTCACCTGCAAGATCTCGATGGCCTTAAGTACGTCCGTAACCACGTAATCGGCCTGGTGGTCGACACCGGGACAGGTGCCTCGGGCGATCCAGATCGTTCGAAGACCCGCAGCACGCCCGCCGGCTATGTCGGCGGTGAGGTTGTCGCCGATCATCCATCCACCATCGGCGAGGCTCATGCCGCAACGCTTGGCCGCGATCTCGAACAGACCGACGTTGGGCTTACGGATGCCCTCGGCTCCCGACAGCGCGTAGGCGTCGACAGCCTCGGCCAACCCGGTCTGCTGGATCTTCCCAAGCTGGTTGTCCACGGTCCCGTTAGTTACGACGGTCACCTTCCAACCGGTTGCCCGAAGCAGCGACAATCCGGCCATCACTTCCGGCCGACAGCGGACGAAGTACGGCATACGCCCTCGATACCGGCCCACGGCTCCGTAACCGTTTCCGACAGAGTGAAGTGCTCTCGCACCCTCGTAAAGAACTCCTCGCGGTGCGGGTAACCGGCCTGGTCGAGAGCGATCAGCCAGTCAAACGCCTCCGGACCCAAGCCGTATGCATCGGTGAACTCCTCGACCCAAATTGGGAATGCCGCGTCAAGATCTATGAGGGTGTTATCCAGATCGAAGAGTGCGAGTCGTTGCATGATTGAACTTTCCTGTATCCATTACCCATGCATATCTCGACGCACAGAAGGACCAGGACAATAACCATCCACCCTCAACGTTCACGCGAGGATACTTCGCCACAGCCTGACATCAACCACGAGCGCTAGCACTCGTCACTTCAGGGAGATCACCTCACCTAGCGGCCAATCTCTCCCGCTCTAGCTCGTCAATCTCATCAGCCACCGTGAAGAGTACATTCTGGGCTGCACCCTTGGCCATCAGTACCTCAATTATGTCTGCGAGAGCCCAGCAGCCGTATAGCCACGCATTGAATTCTGCCTCAGTAACTGCATTGGCAAATCTGTTTCTCCATTCACCAGGATGATGTCCACAAAAGGCGGCGGCGATTGCCCCAGCAATTGTGGGAACCACCGTCGCATCCAGGCCCCCGCTCACCAGCCTCCGCGAAACCGCTAGAGGCAGCTGAGCAAGAAGATTATCGATCTTTTCCTGATCTTCCTCTTGTTCAATTTGTTCAAGGTCGGCTTCTTTGGGAATTAAATAATAAATCAGCGTCGCAAATCCTCCAACCAGGTCGGACGGGGCGACTCCTCTATACCTGGACGGGTCCGGATCATAGTTTTCGTCGTCCACCAGCATGGCGTCGATGATGGTCGCCGCAGCCTTCACATCACCTGGTATGGGTACCGGAACGAAGTTTTTCGTTGAAGTCGCCTCCGCTTTATTGATTGACGAATCAGCTTTCATGATGACGGCCGCTCGTCGACCATGCTTGGTAAGGAAAACAACCTGATTACCGTAGACGACCTCGTCCACGAGTTGTCCCAGGCAGTCCCTTGCGTCGCGGAGTCCGATCTCGCGCTCAACGGGGCCGCTAGCAGTGTCTCTGCTATCCATGAGGCGAGAGTGTACACCCTGTACACCTTGCAGGTTGAGGCTAGACAGACTTCTTGCCTAGAGTCACTCGCGTTCCCACTGGCGACGGAGGTACTCGAAGTGGATTGGCGCAGTGATGCAGTTAAGGAGACGGGACGCACGATCCGAACGGCTTTGAATAGTTGGTCTCGGACCATCCGTCTTTGCCTTATCACAACATCAGCAACAGTAGGCATGGCAACGCTGCTTTTGTTTCACCGCTAGTCAGCCGATACTACGACTATCACCAACCTGAAGAATGGCTGCAACGCGCAACGCAACGCAACGCAACGCAGCGTTGCAGCCGTTTTAGTTTGTTCTGTTTGCTTTTGCAGATCAACTGTCGGCGCTAACACAGGGCGCAACTCGTTGGAGGCCATCTCCTCGTCGGGCAGGCGTGGCCCGGCCGGTCTGGCCCCCCTTGGGGGTGACCGGCGAGGAGATGACCGCCCTCCCTCGCACTGTTCGCCGCTCATCTCCGAGGATGGCCGGGGGTGCAGGGGCGGAGCCCCTTGCGGTTCTTCCGTCCGCGGACCTCAGCGAACTGGACCGCGTCGCCCTGGTCGTCGTCCTGGCCGCGGTGGCTGTCGACGGTCTAGGCGTTCCGTCTTAGTGGCTGGGAGCGCGCGGACGGCGCCGGCTGGGACCGGCCGAAGAGCCGCAGCCCGGCCGGCTGGCCGACCGGCGCGCGACGCGGGCCGCCGTAGGCGGGCCGCTTTAAAACCGTGGAGAAAAGTCTCATCCAGTCGATCAATCAGGCCCTTGGCCTGCAGATTTGATGCCTCGTTGGCTGCGATCATGGTTGATGCATGAGGGGTAACTGCGCATGGCTCAGCCGATGTGAGGGCCATGCCCTTGGAGGAAATGCCCGATCCTCAGCTTCATCGAGCTGTGCATGGCGTAGTCGTCGAGCTCGTGCCGAGGCACCCACCGCACCTCCTTGGATTCTGCGCTGGGTGTCGGCCGGCCGCTCGTCGCCCTGGCCGTGAGGACGAGAGAGAACTCCTGCCGAACCTCGTCGTTGCTGGTGTAGTGGATCACGTGTCGAGGATCGCTGTAGGTGCCGACGAGGCCGGTGATCTCGCAGGTGATCCCGGTCTCTTCGAGCGTCTCTCTGATGGCTGCCTGGGGGATGGACTCGCCGAGGTCGATAGCGCCGCCGGGTAGCGCCCAGTTGTCGTTGTCCGAGCGACGGATGAGCAGTAGCTTGCCGACCTCGTTGGTGACCACGACGTTCACGGACGGAACGAGGCTGTTGGCAGCTGGCGCGTTCGGGTCGTCGTAGTAGTCGATCCGCTTGCTCACGTCCCCGGAGCCTACTCCGCCGAGGGCCTGCCGTTGAGGGGGTCCGCGTCCTCGCTCTATTCGGTTTCGCTGTCGACCTTCACGAAGCTGCCCAGGTTGGGGACGGTGTAGACCTTGCCGGCGCCTCTGAGGCGTTCCATCGCCTTGCGTATGGTGGGGCGGGCGACTCCGAACTCCTCCATGAGCTTGACTTCGGAGATCTTGAACTTGGGTCCCCACTCGCCCGAGTCGATGCGCGCCGTGAGGACTTCGAGGATCTGCTCCCAGCGGGAACGGTCCTCATCGAACTCCCAGGTGCGCGTGTGCTCGACATATCTGGCCACTGTATGAGAGTAGGAGGGCGTTTCACGGCTCTTCATGGCGGATCGTGGAGCTCCATGGCATTACATGGGATAGACAGGGGCTTACAGGATTGCTAGCTTGGATGTATGGCGTTGGTGAGCGAAGGTCCAGGGCCCCTCCGGGTGGGGCTCCGCGGGTGCGCTCCGGCTGGCCGCCCCGTGAGGGTGCACCATGCGGTTGGAGTTGGCTACTCGCTCACCAACGCCGGTCCATTGATCGCGGTCTCCGAAGGCATCGCCGGCGTCACGTTGGCGATCGCGCGTTCCGAAGGACGGTGAGCCCTGTGTCAGATTTCGGCGACTTTCACGGCACGCACCCCGCCTCGCCTCGTCCGGATGCGGTGCCAGTGAGGTGGTTCGCGGTTGAGCGGCGCCCGGATCGGGCCCGGGTCCGGGGCTACACCTGCGAATGCCTGTCCCTGGTCTTCGAGCAGTGCATCACTGGTGGGCAGGGATTCGTCCGGCGGCACGACCGGTCCGTCTTCCCTTGGACCATTGCTGAGAGCCCGCGAGTTCGAGTTGGCGACGCCGAGACGCTGTGGCGGCAGCTCATGAACGGGGAGGCGAGGTAGCGAAGCGCCGAACCATGCGATCCACGCACACGTAGCGTCACAATGTGCAACTGATATGTGACAGGTGTTTCTGCAGGTCGAAGGCCGACCTGGGGTTTCGCATGCCCGCCGACTGGCAGTTTTTCTGCCAGTGACGCAGGTCACCCGCCTTATCGTCGAAGCAAGCGACGGCGAGAGGGAGGGGCTCGGACGTGGCAACAGAGTACGTGACGCAGGGCCAGCGGATCGCGCGGGCTCGTCACCGCAAGGGATGGGACCAGACCACGCTCGCTGAGAAGATCGGCCGTTCCGTCTCCTGGTTGTCCAAGGTGGAGAACGGACGGCTGCCGCTGGACCGTATGAGCGTGGTCGGGCAGCTCGCCGAGGTGCTCGGGGTGGAGGTCGCCGAGCTCACGGGGCAGCCGTACAGGCACGAGACGACCGAACTCGACTCCGGGCACGCGGCGGTTCCCGGACTACGGCTCGCGCTTCAGCAGGCTTCGCTGCCCAGCGGCGTCTTGCTGCGGGCGCCCAGAGAACCGCGGTTGCTGCAGGAGCTTGAGGCGAATGTCCGTCTCGCTGAGCAGCTCCGGCAGGACGCCAAGTTCACCGCGCTGGGGGAGGTGTTGCCTAGCATCCTTACCGATCTCATCGCCCTTACCAATGACTCGTCCGGCGAACGCGATCGGGCCGAAGCGTTGATGCTGCGGGCCTGTCACATGGCGCGGGTGTCGTCCAACCTGCTGGGGCATCACGACCTCGGCTGGACTGCCGTGCAGCGTGAGCTGGTCGCTGCTCAACGGGTCGGTGCCCCTGACCTGGTCGCTGCGGCGAGCTGGGATCTGTGCGGCGTGTGGCTGCACGAAGCGCAGCTCGACCCCGCCAAGGACGCGGCCCTGTCGGCGCTCGATCAGATCGAACCGCACGTGGGCGGAGACGACACGATCAAGGCGATGTGGGGCGCGCTGCACCTGCGGGCTGCTGTGGCGTACTCGCGGCTCTGGGATCAACGAGAGGCGGAGAGTCATCTTGAGGAGGCTCGCCGGGTCGCCGAAGTGCTGCCGCGGGACGGCAACGTCTTTCAGACGCAGTTCAACCAGGTGAACACGACGATCCACGCGGTTGAGGTCAGCATGGAGTTGGGCCGGCCGCGCGATGTCATCACTCGCGCCGAACACGTCGAGATCGCTCAGATCGCCTCGTCGGAACGCCAGGCTCACTACTGGACCTGCACCGCGGCGGGCTACCACATGAACAGCAAGGACAACGAAGCGGCAGACGCTGTGCTTCGTGCCGACCGGATCGCTCCTCAGCATGTCCGGAACCGTCCGTTGGTCCGCAACATCGTGCGCGACCTGCGAGACAGCGGCAAACTGCACCGTCAGCGCGAGATCCTCAACCTGGCCAAGGTGATGCACCTGCTCTGAGCACGACAACGGAGGGCTATCCGCGCAATGGCTCCCCATCCGTCAGGTAACCCGGGGGCACTTCGGCGCCCTGCCTACACAATGGGGTGGTACGTGGGTCTCAGTGAGATCGAACGACAGATCCTGCTACGCGAGCTGGCGGAGATCACGGTCGACTTGGCCGAACTCCAACGGCGCACCGTCAGGATCACTTCTCGGCTTGATCAGGACGAGTCCGAGCGTCTAGCTCGTCCAGCCTGACCGCCAGCTTCTGCATGTGCTGACGGATCTCGCTCAGCTGCTCGGAGATGATGCGGAACTCTTCGCTGTGCTCGCCAGGTGCGGGGCCGGCGGTCTCGTCGTCGGGGGTCCGGCTGACGAAACTGCCGGCTCCCTGGCGGGTCTCGATAAGTCCCTCATCGCGGAGGACGGCCAAGGCGTTGCCGATGGTCATCATGGCAACGCCGTACCGTTCCGCCAGTTCGCGGGCCACGGGGAGGCGCTCGCCGACCGCGAATCGGCCGGATGCGATGTCGCGCCGGATGTCCTCGGCGATCCTCAGGTACGGCCGGCGGCGGTCGGTTGCCATGACCCAACTTTAACGGTTCTAGATGCCTAGGTCTCTGGGCAACCTGTAAGCAATTTCAAGCCAAGTTAGCTATCTTGGTTTACGGAACTAGATACCTAGGTATCTTTGTATCTAGAACACTGCCTCTGAAGGAGACCAGCTCTCGTGCGTACCATCCCGATCCCGGTCGACACCTCCAAGCTCGTCATCACCTGCGTCAAGGCTCCGAAGCCGCGCCTGGTCAACAAGGACACCGGCGAGATCAAGACCGACAAGAACGGCAACACCGTCTACGAGATCACCGTCTCAGTGGAGGACGAGTTCGGCCGGATCGAGCTCGTCAAGATCGGCATCTCGGGCGAGCCCCCGATCAGCGCCGGTCAGCAGATCAACGCCACCGGCATGGTCGGCTACGTCTGGGAGATTGCCGGTCGGTGGGGCATCTCCTACCGCGCCGCTGACCTCCTACCGGTGGACACGGAGCCGCTCCGTGTCTGACACCACGCTCCTCGTGCTCGGAGTCCTGGCCGCTGCCGCGGCCGGGCTCTGGGCCTGGCGCCGCTGGCACTACCCTTCGTTCTGGCTCGTGGCCGCCTTCCCGCTGACCGCCATTAGCGTACGAGCCACCTGGCGCAAGGTCGCCCTCGGCTGCAACCTCACCAAGAAGCGGCAGCGCTTCTGGTTCACCACCGTCCCCGGCCTGGTCGCCTCGACCGGCGTCGTTCGCGTCAGGCGCAAGTGGCAGCGCATCGCCGTCGACACCAAGCCGTTCATGTGGCTGCCCAAGCCCACCCGCTACGGCTGGCGGGTCACCCTGCACACCCTGGAAGGCCAGATCCCCGGCGACTACAGCGACGCCGCCGAACGGCTTGCCCACTCCTGGGGCGTGCACGCGATCCGCGTGTCGTCCCCTCGCCCTGGACGGGTCGTCCTATCCGCCACCGTCCGCGATCCACTCGTCCGGGTCGAAACCCTGCCCACCTCACCCGAACTACTCAAGGTCGTCGTAGGCCGGTTGGAGACCGGCGGCCCGTGGATCATCGACTTCAGGACCGTCCCGCACTACATCAACGCCGGAGCCACCCAGTCCGGCAAGTCCAACCTCGCCAACGCCCTAGTCCAAGGGCTCGCTCCACAACCGGTCGCCCTGGTCGGCTTCGACCTCAAAGGCGGCGTGGAGTTCACCCCGTACAACCCACGCCTGTCAGCGCTGGGCACCACACGAGCCGAATGCACTGCCCTGCTGGAAGACCTGGTCGACCTGATGACCAGCCGCATGGCCCAGTGCCGAAAGGCCGGCGCCCGCAACATCTGGCAGCTGTCGGACGATCAGCGCCCCGTGCCCGTTGTCGTCCTGGTCGACGAGCTGGCCGAGCTGTACCTGATGGCCGACAAGAGCGAGAAAGACGAGATCGCCAAGACCTCGACCGCCCTCCTCCGTGTGGCGCAGCTCGGGCGGGCGTTCGGCATCTACCTGTTCTGCTGCGGCCAGCGCATCGGCTCCGACCTCGGCCCCGGGGTTACGGCGCTACGCGCTCAGTGCTCTGGGCGGATCTGTCACCGGGTCAACGACCCCGAGACCGCCACCATGACCCTCGGCGACCTCGACCCCGCCGCGCTCGACTCCGCCCGCGCCATTCCCGCCGAGACCCCCGGCGTCGCCATCGTCGCCTCCCAGGACGGCCAGTGGTACCGCGCCCGCTCCTACTACGTCAGCGAACAAGCCGCCGAACTGGCCGCCACCACCTACGCCGACCGCTCACCGGCCTGGGCCGACGTCATCGCCGGCCAAACCGCCCAGGTGAGCGACGCCGACCTCGCCGACTTCCTCAACTCCATCCCTGATCCAAGAGAGGCCTGAAACCGATGCGACGCCTCGCCCGCTGGCTGCTCGACACCGGTCCCGTCCTCGTCCTGGCCCTCATCGCCGGAGCCGGGTCCTTCACCCACATCCGCGACACCGCCAGCGAACACGGACAGTCCGGCTGGATGGCCTGGGCGATCGCCGTCTGCATCGACCTGACCTGCGTCATGGCCGCCCGCGAACGCCAACGCGACAAGAAGACCGCCCGCCAGCGGCGCGGCCTGATTTCCTGGCCCGTCCTCGTCCTGACCGGAGGCATCGTCCTGTCCCTGGCCGCCAACCTCCAACAAGCCGACCCGACCATCTGGGGCCGGATCACCGCCGCCACCCCGGCCGCCGCCTTCCTCGTCGCCATCTCCATGCTCGAACGCCGGACGTCCGGCCCTCGTCCCCACCCGTCCGCGGACGTCTGCGAGACGTCCCCCAAAGACGTCCCCGCATCCCCTCCACGTCCCGACGAGTCCGTAGCCGTCCCGTCCGCAGATCGTCCCGCCCTCGTCCCCGCCCAGGACCGCCAGGACGGTCAGGACGAACACCCCGGCCCGTCCCCGGCACTCGTCGACTACGCCCGCCGCGTCGCCGATGAACACCACGCCCGACACGGCAAACCCATCACCCGCGACGTCCTTCGCGCCCGCCTCGGCGTGTCCAACCAGCTCGCCTCCGACCTGCTCCACACCTTGCGCACCGTCCCGGAAACCACCTGAAAGGCGCATCACCATGAACAACGACCGAGACGCCCTCATCGCCGGACTCATCGCCCTGGCGGGCTTCCTCAAAGCCCATTCGCAGATACCGACCTCAGTAGCGCCCGTCACCATCCGCGCCTTCCCCGCCAACGGCTCCGACGACGACATGCGCGCCGAAGTCGACAAAGTCGCCGCCCTGCTCGGCGCCGAGATCGACCCCGCCCACCTGCCCTACGACCACTACCTGACCGGCATCGGCTTCGGACCGGTCCGCTACGAGTTCATCGCCATCCTCGCCGCAGCCCGCGCCCGCCACGCCGCCGCAGACAGCTACCGCGACTGCATCCAGACCGACACCACCCAGGAGCACTGACCATGCGCATCCGCCTCGAAGGCAACCGCGCCGAACTCACCCTCGGCATGATCCACCTACGCCAGCACTTCACCATCACCTCGATGTCGCGGGCCTTCCCCAACCGGAACCGGCCGCGCAACTACCGGCTCTACCTCACCATCACCCCGCGCAAGGGCCACTGACCATGGAACCCGAAGAGCCCTGGACCGACTGGCCCGAGATCCTCGCCGCCGTTCCACCCACCCACGGCTGCTGCTGCACCTGCAACGGCACGGGCCTCGACGGCGACGGCGACACCTGCCGCGACTGCGACGGCACCGGCATCGACAACCACGGCGCATAGCCGAGATCCCCTCACCTGGCCACACAACCGCCAAGTTCCGCGCCAGGTGAGGGGCCATCCCACTCCAGAACGCATCCGGACAGGACGGATCCATCTTGCCCCACCCACACGCCACAGCCGGGATGATCTCCCGACTCCACGACCCGAACTACGACCGCTGGGCCAGCCAGATCAAGCGCACCGGTGGCTGCCGCCAGCCCATCCATCTGCGTGGCAAGGTCGAACACTACGACCAGGCCACCGGCATACTGCTCCACCGCTACAGCACCACCACCGAACCCAATGGCGTCCTGCGCGTCGCATGCAAGACCCGCCGCGCCTCCCGCTGCCCGGCCTGCGCCGAGGTCTACCGCGCCGACACCTACCAACTCGTCCGTGCCGGCCTCATCGGCGGCAAGGGCGTGCCCGAGACCGTCAGCAGCCACCCGTGCCTGTTCGTCACCCTCACCGCGCCGTCCTTCGGGGCCGTCCACGTGCGGCGCGAGAAGAACGGCAAGGCCCTGCCCTGCCACGCCCGCCGCGACGCCCAGACCTGCCCGCACGGACAAGTGATGTCCTGCACCGACCGGCACGGCACCGACGATCCACGCCTTGGCGAACCCCTGTGTGCTGACTGCTACGACTACGACGGCTCGGTCCTGTTCAACGCCATCAGCCCCGAACTGTGGCGTCGCTTCACCCTGGCTCTGCGGCGGCGCTTCGCCAAGCTCAACGGCTTGACCGTCAAGGCTCTGCGTGAGCACGTCAGCATCGCCTTCGCCAAGGTCGCCGAATACCAGCGCCGCGGTGTCGTCCACTTCCACGCCGTCATCCGCCTCGACGGACCCGACGGGCCCAACTCACCACCACCTGCCTGGGCCACCGCCGACGCCCTCACCCAAGCCGTCCAGCACGCGGCAGCAGCTGTGACAGCGGAGGTCAAGCCGCTCGGCCGTACCTTCCGGTGGGGCACACAGCTCGACGTCCGCCGCATCACCATGGACAGCGACCTCACCGAACAGGCGGTCGCCGCCTACATCGCCAAGTACGCCACCAAAGCCGCCGAATGCGTTGGCACCCTCGACCGCCGCATCCAACCCCTCGACAACCTCGACGCCCTACCCATCCGCGACCACGCCCGCCAGCTGATCGCCGCTTGCATGCGCCTGGGCAGCCACCCCGGCCTGGCCGACCTCCGGCTCGCCCACTGGGCGCACATGCTCGGCTTCCGCGGTCACTTCTCCACCAAGAGCCGCCGCTACTCCACCACCCTCGGCGCTCTCCGCGCCGCCCGCGAAGACCACATGCGCACCGAAGAGATCACCACCGGACGACTCCCACTCTTTGACGACGACACCGTCCTGGTCATCGCCCACTGGGCCTACGCCGGACAAGGACTCTCCGCCGGCGACCAGTTCCTGGCTGCCGCCATCACCGGCCACCGCGCCGAACCTCGGGGGACCACATGACGCCTGAGCTGCTCACCGTTCCACAAGCCATGGCCGCACTGAAGGTCAGCCGGTGGACCGTCTACAACCTCATCCGCTCCGGCGAACTCGGCTCGATCGTCGTCGGCGTCCGCTGCCGCCGCATCCCGACAGAAGCCCTGAACGACTACGTCACCCGACTCTGTGAGGAGGCCGCTTGATGCCCGCCAGGACTGCGTTCTCCTCTCCGGAGGAGCCCAAGCGCCCACGTAAGGGACGCCGTACCCGCGCCAACAACGAGGGCTCGATCTTCCCCTACAAGAACGGCTGGGCAGGCTACGTCTGGGTCACCACACCCGAGGGCAAGAAGACCCGCAAGTGGGCCTACGGCAAGACCCGCGAGGAGACTCACGAGAAGTGGCTCAAACTGCACGAACTCGCTCGCAAGGGGCCGGTGGTTACCAAGTCGCCGAAGCTCTCGGACTACCTCGCTTACTGGCTCACCAACGTCGTGGAACCCAACCTCGCCCCCAAGACCGCCGCGAACTACGAGATGTTCGCCCGGCTCTACATCACACCCGCACTTGGCCCCAAACGGCTCGACAAGCTGACCGTGCGGGACGTCCAAACCTGGGTGAACAAGCTACGGCGCTCGTGCCAATGTTGCGACCAGGGCAAAGACGCAGCCCGCCCGAAGATCCACAGCAACCCGAAGCGCCGTCAAAACTGCTGCGCAGTCGGCAAGTGCTGCAAGTCTGAACCCTCAGAGTGGACAGTTCACGACGCGTACATGACGCTCCGTGCTGCCCTGAGCAACGCGGTACGAGAAGAGATCCTGGCCCGTAACGTCGCCTCCAACGTCAAGATGCCTGTTCCTCGCAAGCGCAAGGTCAAGCCGTGGTCGGTCGAGGAGGCGCGGGCCTTCCTGGAGTCAGCGCGCAAGAACGAGGACCCGATGTACCCGGCCTACGTCCTGGTGCTCGTCCTCGGGCTGCGCCTGGGCGAAACGCTCGGGCTGCGCTGGGAAGACGTCGACCTCGACCAGGCCGAGATGACGATCGGATGGCAGCTCCAGCGCGTCGCGGGCAAACTGCTGCACCGCCAGACCAAGACGGACGCCTCCGATGCCACTCTGCCCTTCCCGGAGATCGTCACGACTGCCCTTCGTGCCCGTCAACGGGCACGCGACACCGCACGGGAAGCCGCGGGGAACGACTGGCAGGAGACTGGCCTCGTCTTCACCACCGCCAGCGGCCGGCCGATCGAACCGTCCAACTTCCGGCGCAGCTTCGCGAACGCCTGCACCAAGGCCGGAGTGCGGAAAGTCCACGTCCACGTGACCCGCAAGACCTGCGCATCCTTGCTCGTCGCCCTTGACGTCCATCCGCGGGTGGCCATGCAGATCCTTCGTCACTCGCAGATCGCGGTGACCATGAATATCTACAGCGAAGTCTCGTCAGAGGAGACGCGCAAGGCGCTGAAGCGCTTGGGGCAGCACCTCGGCTCCTGAGCCGTCCACCATGCTAAAGGGCCGCTTCCCCAGGGGAGCGGCCCTTTAGCATGGCGCGGGAACTCTAACCTGTCGGTACCCCTCACTACGATCACCGCATGTTTGGCTTAGACGCGGTGGAGTCGATTCTCCTTGTCCTGCTGCTGGTGATCATCGGGATCGGGATCAGCAGGTGGATAGGACGGCGCAAGGTGGTGCGCATCTACGTCGGCCTGGACCACATCACTCCTGTCGGCGTTCAGGTCCGAGCCCACGACCTCATCGAGGCAGACAGGTTCCGCGACGCCGTAGAGCTGATCCGTAAGGAATCCCAGGTATCCCGGCAAACCGCGGTGGAAGTCGCAGAGGTTCTGCGCGCTGGTGGGGTCCTGCCGGGCTTTCCGGTGTTCGATGAGGGAGATCTGTCCACCAGGGTTCGCAAGCTGATCGAAGCCGGCAGCCGGAAGGAGGCCGTCTTCCTTGCGCGAAGCACCGAGGACATGAGCCAGTCAGACGCCGAGGCGTTCGTCGACTCCCTCTCGCGAGAGCCGAACGCCTAACTCAGGGTGAGTTGTCGCCGTAGCTGTACTTTGCAGCTGTACAAGATCGAAAAGGCCACTTCCTGCTCTGAGGAAGTGGCCTTTGACCTGGGGTGGAGCCTAGGAGATTCGAACTCCTGACTTCCTGCTTGCAAAGCAGGCGCTCTGCCAACTGAGCTAAGGCCCCTTCGACGAAGATAGCTTACCGGGCGGACGAAGCTACCTGCGTCGTACCAAGGTCATCGCTCAGTACCAAACTAGGGAAGTCGGCGATCGAGTCAAGGATGTGGGTCGCGCCGCCCTTCAGAAGGCGCTCCCGGCTGTGGACTCCGGTCATCACCCCCGCCACGATCGACGCCCCCGCGCGCCTGCCGCAGAGCATGTCGCTTTCGGAGTCGCCGATGACGGCCACCTGGCGGACGTCCTCCGCCCCGAGGCGCAGCACCGCGTGCAGGACCATGTCCGGCCAGGGGCGGCCGCGGCCGCCGGCGTCTTCGGGGGAGATGGCCAGGTCGATCTTGTCGTGCCAGCCGAGGACGCTCAGGATGCGGCTCAGGGTGGTGCGGCTGAAGCCGGTGATCAGGGCGAGCTTGATGCCGGTGCCGCGGAGTTTGTCGAGAACCTCCAGAACTCCGGGCATGGGGACGAGACCCGCCCGCTCCAGAGTGCCCTCGTAGGAGCGCTCGAACGTCAGGTTCGCCGCTTGCGCCTGGGCCTCGTTCCCGGGGAAGATCCCACGGAAGACATCGATCTTGGGGCAGCCCCGGGACCGGTGCACGTGAACCATGGCACGCGCGTATGCTCCGGTCCCGGGCACTATGCCCTGGGTCGCGATCGCCTCGGCAAAGGCGCGCTCGACCATGGCGATGTCACCGACTGTGGTGCCTGCCAGGTCCAGGCACACCAGCTTGATGGGGACGACGTCACTCATCGCCTCGCCGGTCGGTTAGTTCTCGCTGCCGGTCGCCTCGGTCCAGAGATCGAGCTCTGCGCGGTCGGCCTGCACCTTACGCCAGATCAGCAACCCCCCAAGAGCGATCAGCGCCAGAACGAGCAGCTTCTTCACGGTGTGACCCCACTTCTTCGACGGCCTCACCTGCCGGGGTGAGACCCAACGGTTGACATGCAGCCTAGCAAGGGATGGCTGCGCTCCCTGTGTTGCGCACAGACCAGATGCGCGGAATGCGCGGAGAACGAGTGGTCAGCCCCAGGTGAGGCGCGTTAACCCCATCCCCCACGACATCTCGGATTCCTCTCCGTGTCCATCCCCCTCTACTCAGGGGGCCACCCGTCAGGCAACAGCTCGATCATGCCAAATATCGCGCCCGGGCGCGCATGACTTCGAACTGGACATACCCCAGGGGGGTGTGTTACGTTCCTCGCCGTTCCCGGATATACCCCCTGGGGGTAACAAGGAAGGAAGGGGTCACGTCATGGCTGACGAAAGACGCTGGTGGGCGCTCATCGTGCTCGCGGCGGCACAGTTCATGGTGATCATGGATACCTCCATCATCGGCGTCGCGCTCCCCGACATGCAGCGCGACTTAGGCTTCTCCGACGGCGGGCTGCAGTGGGTGTTCAACGCCTACGTGGTCGCCTTCGGCGGGTTGTTGCTGCTCGGCGGGCGGCTGGCCGACCTGTTCGGGGCGCGCAGGGTGTTCGTCACGGGATGGGCGGTCCTGATCGCCGGATCCGTGGTCGCCGCCGCTGCCACCACCGCCTGGGTCGAGGTGGCCGGGCGTGCCGTGCAGGGCATCGGCGGGGCGCTGATCGCGCCCGCCGCCATGGCGCTGCTCATGATGCTCTTCGGCCACAACGCCCGCGAGCTGGGCAAGGCCATGGCACTGTACGGCGCCGCCGCCCCGGCGGGTGGCACCGCGGGCGTGTTCCTCGGTGGCGTGATCACCGAGTATCTGAGCTGGCCCTGGGTCTTCATCATCTACGTCCCGATCGGCCTGGCCACGCTGGCGGCCACCAGGCTGCTTCCCGCCGTGCGCGGCAAGCGCGGATCCGTCGACCTCGTGGGCGCCGCGTCCGTCACCGCGGGCATCGCGCTCGTCGTGTACGCCATCGTCGCCGCGAACTGGCCGGCCGGACTCGGTGGCGCGGCGCTGCTCGCCCTGTTCCTGTTCGTGCAGCGTACGGTCAGAGAGCCGCTCATGTCCCTGGCCATCTGGCGCACGCCCGGCCTGGCCACCTCCAACCTGGCCATGGCCCTGCTCGGCGCGGCCTGGATTCCCATGTGGTACTTCCTCAACCTCTACCTGCAGCAGGTCCTCGGGTACGGCGCGTTCGCCAGTGGCGCGGCGCTGCTGCCGATGACCGTGGCGATCATGATCTTCATGATCGGCATCACCGCAAGGCTGCTGGGCAGGTTCGGGGCCAAGCCGCTCATCGTGGTCGGGCTGGCGGTGCTGGCGGCCGGGGTGGCCGGACTCGGGTTCACCGGCGGGTTCGCCACGAACGTGCTCCCCGCGAGCCTGATCGCGGCGGTCGGGATGTCCCTGGCGTACATCCCGGCGATGATGTCGGCCATGTCGGGCGCCCGCCCGGAGGAGGCGGGCCTCGCCTCCGGCATCGTCAACACCACCTACCAGGTCGGCTCAGCGCTGGGCCTGGCCGTCATGACCGCGCTGGCCACCTCCCAGGAGCAGCTCGGCTTCCAGGCCGCCTTCACGGGCGCCGCGGTGGTGGCCGTCCTGGGCGCGGCGCTCACGGCCGCTCTCATGCGCAGGCCGGCCGTACGCGAGAGCGATCCTGTCGGCTGAATCCCAAAAACCCTTCTGGATACCCTAGGGGGGTAGGGTGTTAGGCTACGAAGAAAGGAGATCTCATGAGCACCACCACCTACATCGTCAAGGGCATGACCTGCGGCCACTGCGTGAGCTCGGTGAAGGAAGAGGTCAGCGGCGTCGCGGGGATCACCTCCGTGGAGGTGGACCTGGCCGGCGGCCTGCTGACGGTCAACAGCGAAGGCCCCGTCGGCCGCGCGGAGATCGCCGCCGCGGTCGAGGAGGCCGGATACGAGCTGGCGGGCCAGGCATGAACGCCGCCGCCAAACTCGGCGCCTACGTCCTGGGGCTGACCGTCGTCTTCGGCGGCGCCCTGGGCGTGGGCCAGGTGGCCGGCCCGACGGCGGCCCCGGCGCAGGTCGAGAACCACGCCGCGATGGCTCCGCAAGAGGACCACGCCGCGATGGCTCCGCAAGAGGACCACGCCGCGATGGCTCCGCAAGAGGACCACGCCGCAATGGCCCCGCAAGGCGAGCACGAACAGACGAAGAGCGATACCCCTAGGGGGCTTCAAGTGTCCGAGAACGGTTACACCCTGAACCCGTTGACCACCGTCAAGGCCGGCGAGCCGACCGACTTCCGCTTCACGGTGACCGGCCCTGATGGCAGGCCGGTGACCGACTACCAGGTCGAGCATGACAAGAAGCTGCATTTCATCGTGGTGTCGCGGGATCTGGGGAGCTTCCAGCACCTGCACCCCGTCCAGGACGGGGACGGCGCGTGGTCGGTGCGGCTGACGCTGGCGGATCCGGGCGCGTACCGAGCTTTCGCGGACTTCGCTCCGGTGGGCGGCGGTAACCTGACGCTGGGTGCGGATCTGCTGGTCGCGGGGGACTACAAGCCGCAGCCTCTTGCTCAGGTGGCTCGTACGGCTGAGGTGGATGGCTACACGGTCTCCATGGCGGGTGATCTCGTGCCCGGCCAGGCGAGCAAGCTGACGCTGAGCGTGAGCAAGGACGGCAAGCCGGTGACCGACCTGCAGCCGTATCTGGGGGCGTACGGGCATCTGGTGGCGTTGCGGGCCGGTGATCTGGCCTACCTGCACGTTCATCCGGAGGAGAGCGTGAAGGCGGGGCCGGAGATCACCTTCTACGCCGAGGTGCCCAGCGGCGGCGACTACCGGTTGTTCCTGGATTTCCAGCATGACGGCAAGGTCCGTACCGCGGACTTCACCGCCCGGGCGAGTGGTGCGGGACCGGCTCAGCCGGGCACCAGCAGTCACGGGCACTGAATCAGGAAAAGGAGGGGTGATGACTTCCCTGGCCCAGGACAGATCCGTCGAGCTGTCGATCGGTGGCATGACCTGCGCGTCGTGCGCGAACCGGATCGAGCGCAAGCTGAACAAGCTCGACGGCGTGAGCGCGACGGTGAACTACGCGACGGAGAAGGCGAAGGTCACCTTCCCGGATGGCGTGGACCCGAAGGACCTGATCAGCGAGGTGGAGAAGGCCGGGTACACGGCCGCGCTGCCGGCTGCCCCGGCTCCGAGCGAAGCACCCCAGCAGGACGAGCTGCGGCAGCGGTTGATCACCGCGGTGGTGCTGAGTGTGCCGGTGGTCGCGATGGCGATGATCCCGGCGTTGCAGTTCACGAACTGGCAGTGGCTGTCGCTGGTGCTGGCGGCGCCGGTGGTGGTCTACGCGGGCTGGCCGTTCCACAAGGCGGCCTGGACGAACCTGCGGCACGGCGCGGCGACGATGGACACGCTGATCTCGGTCGGCACGCTGGCCGC
>NZ_JBSGFQ010000171.1:0-20757 GCF_053603495.1 Nonomuraea sp. NPDC004186
GAAGCTCGCGTCCGTGCCCAGGAGCTCGCTCGCCTTGGCGCAGCCGTTGAACAGGTCCCGCAGGATCTGGTTGTCCATCGTCGGTCCGGCCCTGGAGGGCGTCGCCGCCGACCAGGTCGAGAACGGTGCCGGCGCCTTCGGGAAGAAGCTCCCGCAACCGGCCCGCGACGTCCTCGCGATCGTAGGCGACCGCCGTGGCGCCGAGTGATTCGACGAACGCGCTCTTCGCCCCGCTCGCCGTGCCCACGACGCGTACCCCGCCCATGACCGCGAGCTGGGCCGCGACCGTGCCGACTCCCCCGCCGGCGCCCAGGATCAGCAGCGTCTGACCGGGGGCCGGGGCGAGGGCGGCGAGCCCCTCGTAGGCGGTCCCCGCCGCGATCGGCAGCGCCGCCGCGTCGGTGAAGCTCAGCCCGTCCGGCATGCGCGCGGCCCGGTCCACCGGCAGCACCGCCAGCTCGGCGTACCCGCCGCTCCCGCCGGCCATGCTGCCGAAGACCGCGTCCCCGACGGCCGGCCGGGTGACTCCGGGGCCGGTCCGCACCACGGTCCCCGCCACCTCGCGCCCGAGGATCGCGGGCAGGCTCAGCGGCAGGAAGGCCCGATGCATGCCGGCGCGGACCTTCCAGTCCACCGGGTTGACGCCGGCCGCGCGCACCTCGACGAGCACCTCGCCCGGCTGCGGCTCGGGCGCGGGAACGTCGAGGAAGCGCTGGACATCCGGACCGCCGTAGTCGATGAACCCGTAAGCGAGAGGCATGGTCAGGGACGCTACCGACCGGGTGCGAACCGGGGTGAAGGCCTGTTCCGGTCAGCGAACCGGCGCGGGAGCCGCCCGAATCGTCCGGCTCTAGGGTTTGAGCCCACCACCTGAAGAACGGTGACTCCGCGTCCGGCAACAATTCGGGCAATTAGTACGATGCCCGACACCTCGTTACACCGCACGCCCCCAGATTGTCTCGAGGAGTACCTATGTCACTGACGAAGTCAGTATGGCGCCGTCGTCTCGCCGCGGGCGCCGCCGGCGCGGCCATGCTCGCCTCCGCCGCGTGCAGCGCCGCCAACCAGGGCGCCATCGGGAACTCCGCGAGCGCGAGCACAGGCCCGGTGCGCGGGGGCGGCACCCTCATCGTCGCCCAGACGAGCGACGCCGACCCGGGTTCGTTCCTCAAGACCTCCTTCGGCAACGTCGTGGCGGAGTACGCGGTCTTCGAGACGCTGACCCTCATCGACGGCAAGACCGGGCAGCCCAAGGGTGTCCTGGCCGAGTCGTGGACCCTGGCCCCCGACGGCAAGAGCCTGGACCTCAAGCTCCGCGACGACGTGACCTTCCACAGCGGCCGCAAGCTGACCGCGGACGACGTCGTCTTCGCCATCCAGAAGGTCCAGGACCCGGCCACCGGCGCGGCCAACCAGTCGATCGCCGCCCAGATCTCCGACATGAAGACCAAGGGCGAGCACGAGCTGACGCTGACGTTCAAGCAGCCGCTGCCGAACATCTTCGACCTCTTCGAGACGATGCCCATCCTCAACAAGGACTCCTTCGGCGACTACGCCGCGGGCACGAAGGTCGACGGCACCGGGCGCTTCACGTGGAAGTCGTGGACTCCCGGCGGCAAGCTGGTGCTCGGCAAGTACGCGGGCTACCGCGACGCGGCGGGCACCCAGCTCGACACGATCGAGATCAACCTGATCAAGGACCCGACGGCCATGGTCGCGGCCATCCGCAGCGGCCGCGTCCAGTACGGCGTCGGCATGGCGGCCCTGGACGCCAGGACCCTGAGCCAGCAGCCGGGCTTCTCCCTCGTGACCTCGGGCGGCGCGGCCATCCCGCTGGCGTTCGACGTGACCAAGCCGCCGTTCGACAACAAGGCCGTGCGCCAGGCGGTCCACTACGCGATCGACCGCGACCGCATCGTGCAGCAGGTCATGGGCGGCCAGGCCGACCCGACCAACGTGCCGTGGCGGGCCTCGACGGTCGGCTACGACGCCGCCCAGGCCAAGCAGTACACCTACCAGCCGGACAAGGCCAAGCAGCTGCTGGCCGAGGCGGGGGTGAAGAACGTCTCGTTCGACGTGCTCACGCTGAACTCGCCCGAGGCCACCGGCGTCTTCCAGATCGTCAAGAACAACCTGGCCGCCGTGGGGCTGAACGCCAACCCGGTCGTCGTGCCCGTGGCCGACTACGACGCCAGGATCGCCAAGAAGGACCTGGGCGCCCCCGCCTTCCTCATGCAGAACAGCAACGGCCTGTCCCCCGCGACCGCCGTCGTGAGCCGGCCGGAGCTGCTGGCGGACGGCAACGTCTCGCACTTCAAGAGCCCCGAGTACACGAAGCTGGTCAAGGCGGTCACCAGCGCCAGCACCACGGAGGACCAGCAGAAGGCCCTGCGCGACTACGACGCCTACTTCATCGACCAGGCGTTCGTGCTCCCGCTGGTCACCCGCCCCACCCTCACCCTGCGCGCGAACCCCGTGAACGGCATCAAGTCCACGCAGATGGGCTTCCTCGACCTCAGCCAGGCCTGGCTGTCCAAGTAACCGGAGGCAGGACGATGGTCCGGTTCCTGATACGCAAGCTCCCTTCGCTGGTGTTCGTGCTGCTGGCCAGCTCGATCGTGGCCTTCGCCCTGCCCCGCCTGGCGCCGGGCGACGTGGCGGTCACGCTCGCCGGAGCCGACCCGACCGCGGCCAACATCGCCGCGATCAGGCAGCAGCTCGGCCTGGACCGCCCCCTGGTGATCCAGTACGCGGACTGGATGGCCGGGCTGCTCCAGGGCGACCTCGGCCAGTCCTACCTGCTGCGCCGCAGCGTCGCGAGCCTCATCGGCGACCGGCTGGGGAGCACGGTCGAGCTGGCCGCCCTGGCCACGCTGCTGGTCATCGCGATCGGCACGGCCCTGGGCGTCGTGGTCGGCTCGGTCCGCAGCCGCTGGGCGCGGGCCGGCCTCGACCTGGTCAACAGCGTCCTCGTGGCCGTCCCGTCGTTCGTCACGGGGCTGGGGCTGATCCTCGTCTTCGGCGTGCTGAACCGCTGGCTGCCCGTCAGCGGCGAGGTCGCCTTCCTCGACAACCCGGTGATCGGCTTCCAGTTCCTGATCCTGCCGGCGATCGCGCTGGCGCTGCCGCCCGCGGCGGTCGTGGCCCGGCTGCTGCAGGCGGAGATGCTGGTCGCCAGGAACGAGGACTACGTGGACCTGGCGCTCAGCAAGGGAGCCTCGGGCGCCCGGATCACGATCCGGCACGTGCTGCGCAACAGCGTGGGCACTGCGGTCGTCGCGGTGGGCCTGCAGGTCGGCAACCTGCTCGCCGGCGCCGTCATCATCGAGGCGATCTTCAACCGCAACGGCCTCGGCCAGCTCGCCGTCTCCAGCGTGCAGACCCGCGACTTCACCGTGCTGCAGGTGCTGATCCTGGCCGTCGTCTTCGTGGCGGTGATCTGCCAGATCCTCACCGAGATGATCCTGGCAGCACTCGACCCCCGGATCACGTTGGGAGCGTAGGCATGGCAGACATTCCACTCGAAGGGGGAATCCCGCGCGCACGCCGGCTGAACCCGACGCTGGCGCGCTACCTGTCGGCGTTCCGCACGCCGAAGGGCGTCATCGGGCTGTCGATCCTCGCCGTCATGAGCCTGGCCGCCCTGCTCGCCCCCGTGCTCTTCCCCGGCGGGTACGACGAGCAGGGCCGCGAGGCGCTGACCGGGATCTCGGCCGGGCACATCTTCGGCGTGGACGAGTTCGGCCGCGACATCTTCGTCCGCAGCGTCTACGGCCTGCGCATCGACCTCAGCCTGATCTTCACCGCGGTGCCGCTCAGCATGGCGATCGGGGTCCTGCTCGGGCTGAGCGGCGCGCTGTCGGAGCACCTGGGGTCGGCGGTGCAGCGGCTGCTCGACGTGATCATCGGCTTCCCGGGCCTGATCCTGGGGATCTGCCTGGTGGCCATCCTGGGGCCGGGCTGGCCGGCGCTGTTCCTGACCATCCTGATCAGCGGGCTGCCCACCGCGGGCCGGCTGGCCCGCGGCGCCTGGCTGGCCCAGCAGAGCAGGGAGTACGTCCTCGCCGCCCGGGTACTCGGCGTCTCCCGCCCGCAACTCCTGGTCCGGCACGTCCTGCCGAACGCCATGGACTCGGCCGTCGTCAACGCGGCCGTGTGGATGGTCGTCGGCGTCTACATCGAGGCCGGGCTGAGCATCGTCGGCCTCGGCGTGCAGCCGCCGACGCCCTCGCTCGGCGTGCTCCTGAACAACGGGCTGCGGTTCGTCACCCAGTCCCCCACCTACATCGTCGGCCCCGCCCTCCTGCTGCTCCTGGTGGCGGTGGGCTTCAGCCTGGTGTCCGACGCGCTCAACGAGGCGGTGAACCGCCGGTGACCTCCACCGAACCCCTGGCCCCCGTGACGGCGAAGGACGTGCCGTTGCTGCGGGTCGAAGGCCTGCGCACCGAGTTCCGGCTGAGGAACGGCGGCGTCAAGGCCGTCAACGACGTCAGCTTCGACATCTACCCGGGCGACGTGCTCGGCATCGTCGGCGAGTCCGGCTCGGGCAAGTCCGTGACGGCGCGCTCCATCATGCGCATGCTGCGCCCGCCGGGCGAGGTCGTGGCCGGCTCCGTACGGCTCGGCGGCGAGGACCTGCTCGCCCTGCCCGAACGCGAGATGCGGCGCCGCCGCGGCAGCAAGGTCGCGATGGTCTTCCAGGACCCGCAGGCCGCGCTCAACCCCGTCATGAAGGTGGGCGACCAGATCGCCGAGGCCATGACGCTGCACGGGGTCGACAGGCGGACCGCGCGCAGGCGCGCGATCGAGCTGCTCGACCAGGTCGGCATCCCCGACGTCCGGACGAAGATCGACCATTACCCGCACCAGTTCTCCGGAGGCATGCGCCAGCGCGTCGTCATCGCGATCGCCCTGGCCAACGACCCCGCGCTGCTGATCGCGGACGAGCCCACGACCGCCCTCGACGTGACCATCCAGGCGCAGATCCTGCGCCTGCTCGCCCGGCTGCGCACCGAGCTCGGCATCGCCATCGCGATCATCACCCATGACATGGGGGTCGTGGCCGAGCTCTGCACCGACGTCGTCGTCATGTACGGCGGCCGCACGGTCGAGAAGGGCACCGTCGAGCAGGTCTTCGAACAGCCGCGGCACCCCTACACCGCGGCGCTGCTGGCGGCCATGCCCCGTCTCGACGACGACCGGATCGGACAGCCGCTGCCCGCGATCCCGGGAGCGCCGCCCGACCCGGCCGCGCCGCCGCCCGGCTGCCCGTTCGCCCCCCGGTGCCGCTTCACCGAGGACGTCTGCGAGCACGAACCGCCGGAGCTGCTCCAGATCGGCACCGACGGCCAGTCGGCGGCCTGCTTCGTCGCGCAGCGCGCCACCACCGACGTCTCGGTCCGCGTCCCCGAGCCGCCCCCGGCCGACATCTCGGTCCACGTCCCCGAGGCGGCCGCCCAGGCCGCCACGACGCCCGTCCTCGAGGTGCGCGACCTGCGGATCGACCTCGGGTCCCGGCGGCGCGGCCTGTTCCACCGCGACCCGCCCGTGTACGCGGTCGACTCCGTGAGCCTGTCGGTGCACGCCGGTCGCACGCTCGGGCTGGTGGGCGAGAGCGGCTGCGGCAAGTCGACGCTGTCCAGGAGCATCGTCGGGATCAACCGGGTCTCCGGCGGATCGGTCCTCGTCGACGGCGCCGACGTGAGCACGATGGGGCAGGCGGATCTCGGGCGGGTCAGGTCCTCGGTGCAGTACCTGTTCCAGGACCCGTACGCGTCGCTGAACCCGCGCCGCACCATCAGGCAGTCGCTGTCCGAGGCGCTCGCGTTCAGAGGCGTCGGCCGGCGGGAGCGCGAGGAGATGGCGCGGTCGCTGATGGCGCAGGTCGGGCTGCGCGCCGAGCACCTCGACCGCTACCCCCACGCATTCTCGGGCGGCCAGCGCCAGCGGATCGGCATCGCCCGCGCGCTGGCCAGGCAGCCGCGCGCGCTCATCCTCGACGAGCCGGTCTCCGCTCTGGACATGTCGATCCAGGCGCAGATCATCAACCTGCTGGAGCAGCTGCAGAACGAACTCGGGCTCGGCTACCTGTTCATCGCCCACGACCTGTCGGTGGTGCGGCACCTCAGCGACACCGTCGCGGTCATGTACCTGGGGAGGATCGTGGAGTACGGCGACGCCGCCGACGTCTACGGCAACCCGCAGCACCCCTACACCGCCGCCCTGATGTCGTCCTCGCCCGTCCCGTCGGTCTCCGCGCGCACGCGCGAGCGCATCGTCCTCCCCGGCGACCTGCCCAGCCCCGCGAACCCGCCCTCGGGCTGCCGGTTCCGCACCAGATGCCCGGTCGGCCCGCTGGTCAACCCGGAACGGACGATCTGCACGGAGATCGACCCTCAGCTCACCCTCACGGCCACCGGCCAGCGGGCCGCCTGCCACTTTGCCGACAACGGAAAGGAAACCGAATGACCGCGAAGATCGCGCTCAACCCGATCCAGTGGATGGCCAGCGCCGACGGCTGGCTGGACCCGTCGCTGGCCCCCGCGCCGAAGGAGCTGCTGACCCAGATCAAGCGGGCCGGGTTCGACCACGTCATGTCGGAGGTGCCCGCCGGCCTCGACGTCGAGCAGTACCAAGCGCTGCTGGACGAGGTCGGCCTGGCGCTCGCGCCCGGCTACTTCCCCTGCCGCTCGGACGGCAGGGACGGCAACGAGGACACCGTCGTGGCCGCCGCCGCCGAGGTCGCCCGCACGCAGGCCCGGCTCGGCCTGACCGAGATCGGCCTGGGCCTGGGCATGGGCAAGGAGGCGCCGCGCGTCCTGAACCCCGCGCAGGGGCACGACGCCGACCCCTCGCGCGTCGAGGCGGTGACGGAGCTGATCGGGCGGATCTGCGACGCCATGGTGGCCGAGGGCGTCCGGCCGTGCCTGCACCCGCACGTCGGCACGTGGGTCGAGACCGAGGAGGAGGGCCGGGCGGTGCTCGAGGCCCTGCCGGAGTCCCGGCTCGGCTTCCTGCCCGACACGGGCCACCTGGCGTGGGCGGGCGCCGACGTCGCCCGGCTCGTGAAGGACTACGCCGAGCGGATCCCCTTCGTGCACGTGAAGGACTGCCGGCTCAGCGTCGCCGCCGAGGGCCGCGAGAAGGGGTGGGACTACCGGCAGACCGTGCTCGCGGGGCTCTGGGTCGAGCCCGGGCGGGGTGAGCTCGACCTGACCGGCATCATCGGCAACCTGCCCGACGCGTTCGACGGGTGGCTGATGGTGGAGGTGGACCGGCCCGACATCGCCGACCCGTACGAGAGCGCGCAGGCGTCGGCCGGCTGGATGCGCAGCGCCTTCTGAAGATGATCGTCAGCACTCCCGCTCGACGGCGCGGGAGATGCCGTCGGCCGCCGCGAACAGCCCCGGCAGCAGCCGCTTCGCCACCAGGCGCGACAGCGGCGCGGCGGCCGACACGGACGCGAGGACCGTTCCATCGGCTCCCGCGACGGGCACGGCGATGCTGCCGAAGCCCAGCAGGATCTCCTGCCTCTCGATCGCGTAACCCCGTTCCCTGACGACCGCGAGCTGCCGGCGCAGGTCCTCCACGGACGCGACGGTGCGCGGCGTCAGGCGCGGCAGGCCGGTCCGGGCGAGACGGCGCAGCCGTTCCTCGAGATCGGGGAGGTTCGCGAGCAGGGCCTTCCCCGTCGCCGTGCACGCCGCGGGCAGACGCCCGCCCACCCGGGAGTGGGTGTTCACGTTCTGCTCCCCGGCCACCTTCTCCACGTAGAGCACGTGACCGCGGTCGAGGACCGCCAGGTGGATGGTCGCCCTGGTGGCGGCGAACAGGTCGGTGAGGAGGGGCCGGGCCACGCGGCGCAGCACGGCGGAGACCGGCACCCGCTGGCCCAGCTCGAACATGCGCATGCCGAGCTGGTAGGAGTCCCCCTTGCGCTCCAGCAGCCCCCATTGCACCAGCTCCTGCGCCAGCCGGTACGCCGACGCCTTCGGCACCCCCGAGCGCCGGCTGAGCTCGGTGAGCCGGAGCTGGACCGCCCCCGACTCGAACGCCCCGAAGATCAACTGGGCCTTGCCGAGCACCGAATTGGGGTATTCCTCCTCATCGTCGGGGCCGGCCGGCGCCGCCACGAACACCTGTGAGGACATCGGAACTCCCCTCGCGACCACTTTCCATTTGTCCCATGAATAGTGCAGAACGTCTGGAATGTATAGGTTTCGCCGGGCGGACCGATGTAAAGATCAGATGACGACCCGGCATGAGGGAGGACCCCTTGGACATCACGGCGCCGCCGCGTTTCGGGTACGCCGACTCGCCCTTCGGCCAGCTCCACTACGCCGAGCAGGGCACAGGGCGGCCCCTGCTGCTCCTGCATCAGACCCCCCGATCGTGGGACGAGTTCCGCGAGCTGATGCCCCTGCTGGCGCCCCACCGGCGCGTCCTGGCCATGGACATGGTCGGCTTCGGGGCCAGCGCGAAGCCCCCGGCGCCCCACACGATCGAGCTGTTCGCGGCCGGCGCGCTGGCGCTGCTGGACGGCCTCGGCATCGAGCGGGCCGACGTGCTCGGCCACCACACCGGCGGCGCGGTGGCCGTCGAGCTGGCGGCGTCCGCGCCGGAGCGGGTGGGCCTGCTGGTCCTGTCGTCGGCCCCGTGGGCGGACGCCCGCTACCGCGCCTCCCACGCGCACGGCCCGGGGGTGGACGAGGCCGAGCCGTCCCCGGAGGGTGACCACCTGGTCAAGTTGTGGCGGCTGCGGCAGCCGTACTATCCCGAACCGGTCACCGGCCTCCTCGACCGGTTCGTCCGCGACGCCCTCGCGCCGGGGGTCGATCCGGCCGAAGGCCACCGGGCGTGCGCGCGCTACGTCATGGAGGAAAGGATCGGCCTGGTGACCGCTCCCGTGCTGCTGCTGGCGGGCGCCGCGGACCCGTTCGCGCTGCCGAACATGGCCCCGCTCCGGGAGCATCTCACCGGGGCGGCGAGCGTGACGTCGGCCGTCGTCGAGGGCGGCACGATCCCGCTCATGGAGCACAAGCCCGCCGAGGTCGCGGCGGCCGTGGCGGCGTTCCTGACGGCCTGATCAGGTCCGGCCGCCGTCGGCAGCCATGATCGACTTCGTGATGCGCCTGCTCACCATGCTGAGCAGGCCCACGTACTTGTTGACGTCGGCGCGGAAGGTCGGCGCCGTCACCGACAGCGCGGCGACCATGGTCCCGGTGGCCCCGGTGAGCGGGATCGCCACGCTGAGGTAGCCGACCCGGGTCTGCTCCCGTTCGACGGCGTACCCGGCCTTCCTGGCCTGCTGGATCTCCTGGGCGAGCAACTTCGGGGCGGTGACCGTGCGCGGCGTCACGCGGGCCAGCGGGGTGGCCACGACGTCGCCGAAGAGGGCCGCCGGGCCGAACGCCAGCAGGGCCTTGCCGGTCGCCGTGCAGTGCAGCGGCATGCGCCCGGCGACGCGCGACGGCCTGGACACCTGGCCGTGGCCGGAGACCTTCTCCAGGTAGATGACCTCCAGCCCGTCCAGCACCGCCAGGTGGATGGTCTCCCCCGTCGCCTGGTAGAGGTCCTCCATGAAGGGCCGCGCCGCCTCCCGCAGGATCCGCTGGCGCGGCACGCGCTGCCCGATCTCGAACAGGCGCATGCCCAGCCAGTATTCGGACCCGCGCCGCTCCAGCAGGCCCCACTGCAGCAGCTCCTGGGCCAGCCGGTGGACCGACGCCTTGGCCACGCCGGTGCGGCGGACGATCTCGGACAGGCCCAGGCTCTCGTCGTCGGGGCCGAAGGCCTCCAGGATCAGCCGCACCTTGCCCAGTACGCTGTTCGCCGCCGCGTCGTGCTCGGGTGAAGGGACGATGGCCAGGGGCTTGACGTCAGGTGACGACGGGGAGTGCATAAGAGCCATTGCCCGATAATCGGGCCCCTGTCCGTTCCGGACAACGGCCCTGTCCCGCTGAGCGGAACGGGCCCGGCGGCTATCCGAACGTGACGACCGCACGCCCGCGTACCCGGCCCTCGCGCAACAGCTCCAGGGCCTTGGCGATCTCGGCCAGGTCGAACCGCTCGACCTCCACGCCGAGCTCGCCGGAGGCCAGGCGGCCGACCAGCGACGGGGCCACCTCGCGTGCCCGGCGCTCGTGCCGGACCATGTTCACGGGCAGCAGCGCCACGTCGTCGAGCAGCCACGACGGGAGATCGACCGTCACGGACGCGCCCAGCACGTACCCGATGACGACGGCCCGGCCACCGGGTCGGACCAAGCGCGTGCGCTCGACCAGGCCGGCGCCTCCGAGCGTGTCGACCAGCAGGGACGCCGAGCGCGCCGAGGCCAGCTCCGCGACCGCCGCGGCGTCGTCGGCCGCCACGCCGCACACCCCCTCGGGCACCCGATCGAGCTGGTCGGACCGCCCGACCAGCCCGGTCACCGTGGCCCCGGCCAGCCGCGCCTGCTGGGCGACCATCGCGCCGACCGCCCCGGTGGCGCCGGTCACGACGACCTCCTCCCCCGGCTCCAGGCAGGCGACGTCGTGCAGGGCGACGTACGCCGTGGTGGCCGGGACGAAGAACGACGCGGCGACCTCATGGGGCAGCGGCTCCGCCAGCGGGCTGACGGCCTTGGGGCTGACGCTGACCCGTTCGGTCCAGCAGCCGTCGCGCAGCAGGCCCAGCCCGCCCCCGCGCAGGAGCACCTGCGTGCCGGGGGCCAGCTCGTCGGCTTCCAGGACCACTCCGCTGGCCTCGACCCCGCCCACGTACGGGAGGGCCGGCTTCATCGCGAAGGATCCGGTGGCGACGGTCAGGTCCAGATGGCCCAGCGCCGCCGCCTTGACCTCGACCAGCACCCGGCCCGGCTCGTACGCGGGTTCGGGGACGTCCTCCACGACGGGGGCCGCGCCCCACGCGTGGAAGCGCGCCGCGCGCGTCATCGGCCCGACACCCGACCAGTGATCCGGCCCGAGAAGCCCGCCGCCGAGCTCTTGGCCAGGAAGGACAGGCTGAGCGGGTTGTAGCGCGCGGCCTGCTCGTGCTGGGGCCAGTGGCCGCACTCCTCGAACAGCTCCAGCTGCGAGCCCGCGATGGCCTCGTGCATGGCGGTCGCCTCCGGCACGTCGCCGAACGGGTTCTTGCGGCCCCAGACGATCAGCGTCGGCTGGGAGATCCCGGCCAGGTCGCCGGGGCGCAGGATGTTGCGCTGCCGGGTCTCCATGTCCTGCAGGCAGAGCAGGTTGTCGACGCCTGCCACGAACGCGGGCTCGTGGTAGATGGCGTGGCGCACCTCCACCAGCTCCTCGGTGGCGTCGGCCGGGTCGGCCATCAGCAGCCGCAGCCGCTTGCGGGTGAGCTCCACGTCGTCGCTGAGCACGGCCTCGCGCGTGCTCGTCCTGATGCGCGCCATGACCTGCGGGTTGGCGACGGTGCCGCCCGCGCAGAGCAGCTGCAGGCTCGCCACGCGGTCGGGGTGGTCGATCGCGACGCGACCGCCTACCCAGCCGCCCAGCGACTCCCCCACGATGTGCGCGCGCTCGATGCCCACCGCGTCGAAGTACGCCAGCAGGTGCTCGACATAGCGCGGGATCTCATACGGATAGTCCGGCTTGCCGGTGTAGCCGTGGCCCAGCATGTCGATGGCGTGGCACTCGTACTGCTCCGCGTGCGCGGCCAGGTTGCGGGTGAACGCCTCCAGGTGCCCGCTGGTCCCGTGCAGGAACACCACGGGCTCGCCCGATCCGGCCCGCAGGCTGCGGGTCGGCACTCCCCCCGCGTCCACGTACGAGACGCTCAGGCTCAACGGGCTCAACTCGGTCCATATGGTCATCGTCATGTCACCTTCAACGGTCGAGAGCGGGTTTGTCCTGGTTGATGCGGTGCACCTGGGTGTTGCTGCGGACCGCGAGCAGGCGGGCGAGGAGCACGGCCAGCACGACGGCAGGCGCGGCGATCAGCAGTCTCTTCATCGGCCCGCCCCCGTCAGGAATCCGGTGACCACGGCGTGGTACGCCTCGGGACGCTCCTCCTGGAGGTGGTGTCCCGCGTGGTCCATGACGTACAGGTTGCCCCGGGGCACCATGCGCGCCAGCATGAGCGGATAGTCCGGCGTCAGGAACGCGTCCTGCATGCCCCACATGAACAGCGCCGGCGCCCGGATCTCGGCCAGCTCGGCGGTGAGGTCCTGCCATTCGCCGCGCGGAGAGTCGGACATGGCGGCCAGCGCCCGCTCCTCCGGGTCCAGGCTCTGCTCGTAACGCAGGTCCAGCGTGGACTCCGGCAGCCGGTCGCCGTCGTACCACTCCAGCCGGGTGATGAGGTCGCGCATCTTCTGCCGCGTGGGCCCCTCGCCGCCGTAGTAGACGTCCCGCGCGTTCCGGCCGCGCCGGCCGCCCTCGGGCAGGGGCGCGAGCGGGCCGTAGAAGACCGGCATGCTGCCGGTGATCACCAGCGAGCGCACCCGGTCGGGGTAGCGCGCGGCCAGGCACAGCGCGATGGTGCCGCCCCAGGAGTTGCAGACGAAGTCGGCCCGCTCCACACCCAGCGCGTCCATGAGCGCGACGGTTCTGGCCGCGTGGAAGTCCCACATCGGGCCGGTGATGACGCACTTCTCCGACTTGCCGTACTGCAGGATGTCCACGATCAGGCAGCGGCGCTCGGCGGCGAACAGCGGGGCCACGGGGCCGAAGTCGCTCCACCCGGTGCAGCCGGGGCCGCCGCCGTGCAGGAAGATCGTGTCCGGTCCCGACCCCAGGTCGAGGTAGTGATATTTGACGCCGTCGGCGTCGGCGTACGAACCGCTGGGCGGTTCCATGGCGCCTCCTCAGTCGTTGGTCTCGTCGATCTCGGCGCGCGTGCGCGTGACGGTGTCGGCCGCCACCCGCAGGAGCACCTCGCACAGGCGGCGCATGGCCCTGACGTCGACGGTGTTCATGCCGAGGGCGAAGTCGACGTCGACGTCCTCTGGCGCGGCCTTCGGCATGCCCACGCGGGCCGTCGGGATCCCGCGCGCCCGCAGGATGTTGGCGTCGGTGGCGCCGCTGTTGCCGTCGATGGGCTCGTGCGGGCGCCCGTTCACGCCCTCCCAGGCGCGTACGGCGCTGCGCACCACCCAGCTCTCCGGCGGCGTGCGCGTGCCCGGGACGGCCAGCACCATCTCGACCGCGAGCTCCGTGCCCAGCTCCGCCGACATCTGCCGGACGTACGCCGCCAGCTCCCGCTTGGCCTCCAGCGGCGTCGTGCCGGGCGCGATGCGCAGGTCGAGGCGGACGCGGCAGGCCGCGGGGGTGACCGCGAGCATGCGCTCCCAGCCGCCCGCGATCGACCCGACGATCCCCTGCGGGGCGGCGGTCGCGGTGCGGTGCCGCTCGGGGTAGTCCGCCAGCCACCGTTCCAGCCGCGTCACGACCTCGGCGGCGGTCACGATCGGGTTCCGGTACGGCAGGCGGTGCCGGCTCCCCGCGTACGTGTGGGTCCCCGGGACGACGATCTCGAACCAGCACAGGCCGACCTCGTCGTGCGCGACGAAGTCCCCCGGCTTGGCTATCACCGCGTGGTCGGGCTGCCAGCCACGTTCGAGCAGGAACGAGCAGCCGACCCCGTGCCCCGTGTTCGCCCGGCTCCTGCCGTCGATCGCGTTGGTCGGCATGCCACCGGCCCCGAAAGCCACCAAGAGATCTCCGGCCAGCCGGGGGCGCAGGGCGGCCAGGGCCTCGCCCACGATCAGGACGCACGCGGCATGGCCCTTGGGGTTGCTCGCGCCGAGTCCGCTGACGTAGGGGCCCTCGCAGCGGGCCTCGGCCCGCATGTCGGGGCGCAGCTCCGGGCCGATCCAGGGCACGTCCAGGTCCGGGTCGCCGGTGGTCAGGGTGTCGATCGGGGCGTACAGCATGAGGTCGGCGCCCGTGCCGTCGCCCCTCAGCCGGCCGACCGCGTTGGCCTGGCCGTCGTCGATGCGCTGCGCGTGCGCCTCCAGGCCGGCGGCGGCGAGCCGGTCGGCCAGCCACCGGGCCAGCGGCGCCTCGCCGCCCGTGGGGCTGGCGATGGAGGTGACGTCCACCGCCGCCGCGCGCAGGCGGTCCTCGGTGATCGACGCGAGGGCCTGCCGCACCAGCTCGTCGCGGTTCATGACGCCGGCTCGATGACGGCGACCCCCATGCCGGTCAGCCACTCCGGCATCGGCTCGTACGCCAGCCTCCGCCCGGGCGCGAAGGCCAGCGCCGCCGCCATGGCCAGCCACGACCGCAGCTCCTGGCCGCCGTTGCCGGCCGCCTCCTCGATCTCCGCCGTGGACAGGCCTGCGTAACGCTCCAGCTCGCCCCGCTCCAGCGCGGCCAGGAACTCCTCGTCGAACTCGGGGAAGATGACCGGCCGCGCGGCGGTGATGATCTGCCGGCGGCGCGCGTCGTAGCGCTCCCAGTCGCCCCGGCCCTCCCGCCAGGCCTCCACCAGGAACTCCTCGTCCGGCCCGTGCGGGTCCTGCCAGCGGCTCGGCCACGGCAGCCGGTGCGAGAGCCCGCCCGAGGCGATGACCGCCACCCGCGGTCCCTCGGGCAGCGCCGCCACCGCGGCGGCGAGGTTGCGCCCCAGCTCGACGCAGCGCCGCATCAGGGGCAGCGGCGTGGCGAACACGTTCACCACCAGCGGGATCACGGGCACGTCGAGGTCGCGCAGCAGGTACTGGACGGCGTGGCTCTGGCCGTGGTCGATCTGCAGCTTCGCCGAGATCGCCACCTCGGTGCCCGCCGCCACCAGCGATTCCGCGATGCTCTGGGCGAGGTCGGGGCGGGTGCGCTGCGGGCCCGACGGCGTGCCGGACTCGCCGGACGCGGTGACCTCGTCCACGCCGAGGGTGAAGGCGGGGATCAGGTCCAGCCAGAAGCCGCGGAAGTGGTTCGACCCGATGATGACCGCCACGTCGGGACGGGCCGCGGCGAGGGCGTCGCGGGCCGTGCCGAGCGCGTCGCGAAAGCGTTCCGCGCGGTCCTTGTGCTCGACCTGGTCCCAGTGGGTGTTCATGAGCGTCGAGTGGGACGCGCCCACGCCCAGGACGATCCGGCCCATCAGCCGAGGTCCCCGGCGTTCTTGAGGCGTTCGGCGCGCTCCTCCGTGATCTCCTCGGCCAGCTTGCGCCACTGCAGGAGCGAGTCGTCGGGACGGTAGAGCCGCTCCGGCGGCGCGTCGGTCACCTCGACCATCCACTTGTCCTGGCCGGAGAACTGGCCGTGGAAGAGCCAGCGCACGGCGCCGAGGTATTTGGCGTAGAAGGGCAGCGTCCTGATGCCCTTCTCGAAGTTGGCCATCACGCCGACGTAGAGGTGGTTGTCCGCGTCGACCGGCACGTAGAACTCGTAGTGGATGAAGGTCGGGTAGACGATGCGCAGGACCCCCGGCATGCTGACCGAGGCGAACCCGGGGAAGTCCTCGGCGGCGATGGCCGGATTCACCTTGCGGTGGCTGCCCGTGTTGCCGATGTTGGCGACCTGCTTCGGCGGCTTGAGCTTGAACCACGCCTGGTTGCTCCATCTGCCCAGGCCGGGGAAGTCGGCGTCCCAGTGCTGGGCGTCCTGGACCCGGTAGATCCACCGGCCGCGGCGGACGATCCGGGTCTCGTTCCACACCGGCATGGCCTTGAACAGCCGCCACAGCGCCGTGCGGTGCAGGTATTTCGCGTGTCCCTCGTCGTAGCCGTTCTCGCAGGCGAAGCGCCAGTTGCCCACGCGGGACTGGATGCGCGCGCCGATCACGGCGGGGTTGTCGCGCAGTTCCTCGGGGAGCTGGTCGTCGATGGGCGGGGCGTCCTCGCCGTCCCCCACGAAGATCCACACCATGCCGAGGCGCTCCTCGACCTCGTAGGTGGGCTGGGTCACCTTCCCGCAGATCGGCGACTGCGGCCCGTCGGTGATCACCGCCTTGAGCGCGCCGGTCTCCAGGTCGAACGTCCAGCCGTGGTACGGGCAGGAGATCGTGCCGGGGAACTGCTGGTTGCCGTAGCTCAGCGGCACGCCCCGATGCGGGCAGCGGTCCTTCAGCGCGTAGACCTTCCCGTCGTCCCTGATGACGACGATGCGCTCGCCGAGCAGGGTGATCGCCTTCGGCTTCCCGGTGATGTGCGAGGAGAACGCCACCGGGTACCAGTAGCCGCGGAACCCGCTGGCCGCCGCCTGGTAATGGGGCCAGCTCGACCAGTCCTGCCGGCCCGGCAGGCGGCCCCGCCGCGATGGCCGGCGCCTGGCGTCTCCCCCGATCGCAGCCGGCGTACCCGCCTCCGCACTCATTCTCGCCTCCGCTTCCATGGCTTGTCCGCGGCTCCCGATGCGCCGCGACACGCAGTTCACCACCCCCGGGGCCGAGCGGCCCAGTGCGGCATCCCGCCCAGCGGACCGTGTCCCGCTGAGCGAGCCGTGTTCCGGTCAGCGGGCCGCGACCCGCGGGCAGGCGCCCGGGCCCTGTGTAGCTTCCGTGGCCGGAAAGGAGAGCGACGTTGGAGATCGAAACCGATATCGCGATCATCGGAGCGGGGCCGACCGGGCTCTACGGCGCCTACTGCGCCGGGTTCCGCGGTCTGCGCACCGTACTCGTCGACGCGCTGCCCCAGGTCGGCGGGCAGATCTCGGCCCTGTACCCGGAGAAGGAGATCCGGGACGTGGCCGGCGTCCCCGGCGTCCTCGGGCGTTCGCTGGTGGCGGCGCTCTCGGCCCAGGCGGCCGCGTACGACCCGGTCCACCTGCTCGGGCGGCAGGCGGTGGAGCTGCGCCGCGACGCGGACCCGAGGCCGGTCGTGGTGCTGTCCGACGGCACGGCGGTCCGCGCCGGGGCCGTCGTGCTCACCTCGGGCATCGGGACGTTCACCCCGCGGCCGCTGCCGGCCGGCGAGGAATGGCTCGGGCGGGGGCTGACGTACTTCGTTCCGGACCCGTCCGCGCACGCCGGCCACCACGTCGTGGTCGTGGGCGGCGGGGACAGCGCCGTCGACTGGTCGCTGGCCCTGGCCCCGCTGGCCAGGTCGGTCACGCTGGTGCACCGCCGGGCCGCGTTCCGCGCGCACGCCGGCGGCGTCGCGGCCGCCCGCGCGGCGGGGGTCCGCATCGTCGTCGACAGCCAGGTCGTCGGCCTGTCCGGCGCCGAGCGGGTCGAGCGGGCGCACCTGCGCACGCGCGGCGAGGCCGACAGGACGGTGCCCGCCGACTCGGTCATCGCCGCGCTCGGGTTCATCAGCGACCTGGGGCCGCTCGCCGGCTGGGGGCTGTCGCTGCGCGGCAGGTCCGTCCTGGTCGACCAGCGCATGCGTACGGGCCTGCCCCGGGTGTACGCGGCCGGCGACCTCGCCGAGTACGACGGCAAGGTCCGCCTCATGTCGGTGGGCTTCGGCGAGGTCGCCACCGCGGTGAACAACGCCGCCGTCGAACTGGACCCCGAGCTGTCCCTCTTCCCGGGGCACTCCACGGAAAGCGTCTGAGCACAGGAGAGATTCATGAGCTACGTCATCGGCCCCGCGTGCGTCGACGTCAACGACCGCGCGTGCGTGGACGTGTGTCCCGTCGACTGCATCTACGTCGGCGACCGCAAGAGCTACATCAACCCCGCCGAGTGCATCGACTGCGGGGCGTGCGAGCCGGAGTGCCCGGTGGACGCGATCTTCGTCGACCGGACCGCCCGGGGCGACGAGACTCGGACGCTCTTCCTCGACGACGCCAAGGCGTTCTTCGCCGAGGTGCTGCCCGGCCGCGACGCGCCCCTCGGCACCCCGGGAGGCGCCCGCAAGATCGGCGACCTCAACGCCGACACCGCACTGGTGACCGGCTACGGCGCGTGATCAGCGGCCGGTGAACCGCGGAGGGCGCTTGTCCAGGAACGCCTGGAGGCCCTCCGCGGCGTCCTGGGTGTGGATCAGCTTCAGGACCGCCTGCCACTCCAGCTCCAGCGCGTCGTCGAGAGGCAGGTCGTACCCGGCCTCCACGACGCGCTTGAGCAGGCCGATCGTCGTGGTCGGCCGGGCCGCCAGGTCCTCGGCGTGCCCGGCCACCACGCGGTCGAAGTCGTCGTCGTCCGCCACCACGTCCACCAGCCCCAGGTCGAGGGCCTCGGCGGCGGACAGGCGGGCGCCGTCGATCATCAGGCGCTTGGCGCGATGCGGGCCGAGCAGGCGCGGCAGCCGCTGGCTGCCGCCCGCTCCGGGGAAGAGGCCCAGGCTCGTCTCGGGGAAGCCGATGGTCGCCGAAGCCGCCAGGATGCGCAGGTCGCAGGCGAGCGACAGCTCGGCCCCGCCGCCCAGAGCGTGGCCGTTCATCGCCGCGATCACCGGCTTGGGCGCGCGTTCGAGCAGGCGCTGGACCTCGACCCAGCGGCGCATCTTGACGTGGTTGGCCACGGACAGGTCTCGCATCACGGCGATGTCGGCCCCCGCGACGAAGAAGCGGCCGGTCCCGCGGATGACCAGGCAGCGGACCGAGGTGTCCTCGGCCAGCGGGGGGATCACCTCCAGGAACTCCTCGATCAACGCCGGGTCGACGGCGTTGGCGGGCGGCCGGTCGATGACGATCGTCGCCGTCCCCCCGTCCCTCCGCACATCCAGATATTTCGTCATCTGCGCTCCTATTCCAGTGCGCCGGCGTCACGCAGCCGGGCGAGCTCTTCGTCGTCCAGATCGAGCAGGCCCTTCAGCACGCGGTCGGTGTGCTCGCCCAGCAGCGGCGCGGGCGCCGTCAGCGCTCCGGGGGTGCCGGACATGCGCACCACGATGCCCTCGTGCCGTACCGGGCCGATGAGCGGGTGCTCCAGCACCGGGTAGAAGCCGCGCGCGGCCAGGTGCTCGTCGGCCTCCACCAGGTCCCGGCCGGTCGCGACGACGGCCGCGGCGACGCCGAGCCCCTGCAGCTCGGCCGCCAGCGCCTCGCCGTCGCGCTCCGCGCACCAGGCCGCGAGCGCGGCGTCGATCTCGTCCTCGTGGCGGCGCCGCTCCTCCAGGTCCGCCGAGGCCGGCTGCGGCAGCCCGGCGTGCGCGGCCAGCCGCCGCCACTCCTCGTCACCCTGTACGGCCAGCGCGATCCAGCGGTCGTCGCCCCTGACCGGGTAGACGCCGTGCGGGACCATGCGCGGGTGCCGGTTGGGCCGGGACACCGCGTGGCGTTCGCCGAGCTCCGCCTCCAGGACGGCCGGTCCCATCGACGCGGCCATCGCCTCCAGCTGGGAGAGGTCCACGTGTCCCCCGCGCCCGGCCGCGACCAGGTCCAGGACGGCGAGCACGGCCGAGTTGGCCGCCACCATGTCGCCCAGCCCGAACGTCAGCCCCTCCGGCGCCTCCCCGGGATCGGCGGTCTCGCTGGTGAGGCCGGACATCGCGGCGAGCGTGTCGGCGAAGGTCACCGCGCTCCGCCAGGGGCCGCTCTGCCCCACCCCGGCCATCGACACCAGGATGACGCCCGGCCGCAGCTCCGCCAGCCGGTCGTAGGACAGCCCCCACCTGGCCAGGACGCCGGGACTGAAGTTCTCGATGACCACGTCGCACTCGGCGGCCAGGCGCCGCAGCACCTCGAGGCCGGGCTCGGTACGCAGGTTGAGGGCGACGCTGCGCTTGCCGCGGTTGAAGTTGACGAAGTAGCCGCCGTCGTCGATTCCGGCATCGGGACGCAGCCGCATCGACGGGGCGAAGCGCGTGGGGTCGCGCCGGTGCCGGGATTCGATCTTGATGATGTCCGCGCCGTGCTCGGCCAGCGTCTTGGTGGCGTACGGGCCGGCCAGCACCCAGGTCAGGTCCAGGACGCGGACCCCTTCGAGCGGGCGCGCGCCGGGCCCGCGGACGCCGTCGCGGCGACCCCGGGGGCGTTCGCTCCGCCAGGGCGCCTCGGCGGGGGCGGGTCGCGGCTCGGTGAGGCGTACCGGACGGGGCAGGGCCGCGAAGGGGAACCCGACGTCCGTGACGCCGTCCTCGGGCAGGCCCGCGCCCAGGACGCGGGCGAAGAACCCGCGCTCGGCGAGCTGCGGGTTGCCGGTCAGGCTCGTGGCCGTGGAGACCTCCGCCCACGGCAGCGCCCGGGCCCGTCCCTGCTCGGCGAGGGAGGCGGCGGAGCGCCCGGCGACGAACCTGGCCACGACCTCGTCCACGTGCTCGCGCCCCCGCCAGCGGAAGACGGGGTCGGACCACTTCTCCTCCGTCAGGTCCTCCGCCTCGCCGGATTCCGCCATCCAGGCGAGCAGGTCGGTCCACATCCGGTCGCTGCCGGAGTAGCCGCCCGCGACGTGGCCGTCGGCGGCGCGGAAGACCCGGTGGGCCACGTGTTCGTACACGCCGCCGGTGCGGGACGGGTACCGTCCCGCGTGGATCCAGGCGATGGCGGCCGTCTCCAGCGTGGCGGCCACCGCCTCCTGCGCGGAGACGTCGATGAGCTGGCCCTGCCCGATGCGATCGCGGGCGATGAGGCCGAGCAGCGCGGCGATGGCCGCGTGCGCCCCCGCGAGCTGCGTGGCCTGCTCGCGGGGAGGGGGCTTGGGCGGGCCGCCGGGCTTCCCGCCCAGCCAGGCCATGCCGCCGGCGGCCGCGGCCACGAGATCGTCGGCCCGCCAGTCACGCCGGGGGCCGGTCGTGCCGAACGGCGTGACCACGACGTGGACGGCCCGCGGCCAGCGCGACGTGACCGTGCCGGAGCCCGTGCCGGAGCCCGTGCCGGAGCCCGTACGGACGCCGCGGAGCTCGCCGAACGGGCCGCTCTCCATGATCACGTCCGCCTGCTCGGCGAGCCGGTCGAGCGCGGCGGGGCTCACCGGCGC
>NZ_JBSGFQ010000172.1:0-20315 GCF_053603495.1 Nonomuraea sp. NPDC004186
TGATGGTCTCGATGTCGCGCTTGGGCGAGATGTCGCCGTCCACGTGCGTGACGTCGGGGTCGCTGAAGACGCGGACCACCTGGCAGATCGCGTCGCACCACGCCGGAACCCGCATGCCGTCGAGTGCGCGCCACACCGGGGACGTGCCACACCGAATGCGCGTCACGCCGGGGACGCCCTCAACACCTCGCCCCCGGCAGCCGCCCAAACCGCGCCGCAACGGCGAGACGTCGTACGGCGGAGCCCGGCGCAACACGCACGGCGCCCACCACAACCGCCCAGAGCGGGAAAAGCTCACCCGAATGAAACGGCGCACGTGATACATGCACCGCATGAGAGGGTAGTCGGGTCCGGTGGCGCCGGAACATGACCTTGCTCTACCGTGCCACGGAATCATTCGATCACGGAAGGTCATCGGGATGAGGCGCACGCTGGCCGTGCTGGCCGTGCTGGTCGGGCAGGTCCTGCTCGGCCAGGGACTGTTCACCGGCCCGGCCCAGGCCACGAAGGACGCGAGCGCGGGCCGGGTCGCGCTCATCGGCGTGTCCGGCCTGCACTGGAACGACATCACCCAGGCGGACTCCCCCAACCTGTGGGAGCTGGCCAGATCCAGCGCGATCGGCTCGCTGTCCATTCGTACCGTCGGCGGGGTGACCTGCCCCTACGACGGCTGGCTGACCGTGTCGGCGGGCACCAGGTCGGCGGCCGGGTACAGCTGCGGCGCGCCCCCCATGCCCGAGCAGCAGGGCGCGGGCGCGGTCATCCCCGACTACCGCTACCTCCTCGACGTGGCCGGGCAGCGCAACGCGGGCACGCTGGGCGAGTCGCTCAAGGCCGCCGGGCAGTGCTCGATCGCCATCGGCCCCGGCGCCGCGCTGGGCCTGGCCGACCGGCAGGGCGCGGTCCAGGAGTACCACTCCTCCCCGCTCCAGGTCGGCACGCCCGATCTCGAACGGTGCCGGATGATCGCCATGGACGTGGACGACCTCGTCAGCCCCTACCTGGCCGGCGGCAAGCTGCCCAAGGTGCCCGACCAGCTCAGCGCCGCCGAGCGGCGTGACGCGCTGCGGATGGCCGACGCCAAGGCGGGCGCGCTGCTGTCGGTCCTGCCCGCCGACACGACGGTGCTGCTCGCGGGCCTGTCCGACCACGGCTCCGTACCCCACCTGCGGGTGGCCGCGCTGCGCGAGCCCGGCGCGCAGGGCCACCTGCTCGGCGCGGCCTCCACCCGGCGCGAGGACATCTCGATCCTGCCCGACCTGACCTCCACGATCCTGACCAAGCTCGGGGTGCCGGTCCCGAGCACCGTGATAGGCGTCCCGCTGCAGGTCGGCGGGCCGGGCGCGACGTTCGAACAGCTCCAGCGGGCCGACGCCACCGCGCAGGCCATCCGCTCGATCAAGGGCATCTACTTCACGGTCGTGGCCGTGCTGCAGGTGCTGTTCTACGTGGTCGCGTTCCTGCTGCTGCGCCGCCGCAAGGGCCTGGCACCGGTACGTTTCGCGGCCGTCGCCCTCGCCTCCCTGCCCGTCTCCAGCTACCTGGTCAACCTGCTGCCCTGGTCGAGCCTGCCGCAGCTGGTGGCCGGGGTGCTCGGGTGGGCGGCGGTCGTCACGGCGGTGGCGTTCGCGGGGCCGTGGCGGCGATGGCCGCTGGGCCCGCTGGCGGTGGTGGCCGGGATCACCGCGCTCACGCTGGCGGGCGACCTGCTGACCGGTACGACGTTGCAGCTCAACAGCATCATGGGCTACAGCGCGGACGTCGGGGCCCGCTACTACGGCCTGGGGAACATCCCGTTCGCGCTCCTGGCCACCGGCACCCTGCTGGCCACCACGGTGATCGCGCACCGGTGGCCGGGCAAGGTGGGGCTGGCCGCGATCGTGCTGCTGGGGACGTTCGCGATGGTGCTCGGCGGCTCCGGGATGGGCAGCGACTTCGGCGGCGTGATCGCGTTCGTGCCGGGCATCGCGGTGACCGCGCTGCTCCTGGCGGGCAAGCGGGTCTCGCTGGTGAAGCTGGGCGCGTTCCTGGTGGCCGGCGGGTTGATCGTGATGACGTTCGCCTGGCTCAACTACCTGAAGCCGGCGGACGAGCAGACGCACCTGGGCAGGTTCGTGGGGCAGGTGCTGAGCGGTGAGGCGTTCGACGTCATCCTGCGCAAGCTGCAGGCCATGCTGGCCACCCTGCTCAGCCCCAACCTCATGCCGATCGTGATCGCGGCCGCCGCGTTCCTCGTCTACGCGATCCTGCGGCCCGAACAGGCGTCGGCCGGGGTGGTGCCCGCCGCGTTCGAGCACTCCCCCGCGCTGCGCGCCGGGCTGATCGGCACGCTCGTGAGCGGCGTGGTCGGGATGCTCGTCAACGATTCGGGCGCGGCCGTGCTGTCCATGGCCCTGGCGCTGGCCGTACCTCTGCTGCTGGCCACCGGAATCGGCGCGCTCCGGCGCGACCGCGAGCCGGTCACCGGCCCCGTGTCGTCGGACTTAGCGACCGCGACGAAGTAACGCAGCACCGAACGGAGTAGCGCCGCCTCCCGGAAGCGGCCACGAACGGCAGGACAGCGAACACCCAGGACGATCCGGCGGCGGCGCTGCCCTGAGGCGAATCAGCGCCACCCCAGAGCGGGTCAATCCCAGGCGTCGGCGAGCAGCTGGCGGGTGTCGCGGAGCAGCTGCGGCAGGACCTTGGTCTGGCCCACGACCGGCATGAAGTTCGTGTCGCCACCCCACCTGGGCACCACGTGCTGGTGCAGGTGGGCGGCGATGCCGGCGCCGGCGACGTGGCCGAGGTTCATGCCGACGTTGAAACCCTGCGCGCCGCTGGCCTTGCGCAGCGCGCGCAGCGACTTCTGCGTGAACTCCCCCAGCTCGACCAGCTCGGCCGGCACCAGCTCGTCGTAGTCGGACACGTGCCGGTAGGGGACCACCATCAGGTGGCCGGAGTTGTACGGGTACAGGTTGAGCACGGCGTAGACCGTCTCGCCCCGGGCGACGATCAGGCCGTCCTCGTCGCTCATCTTGGGAATCGCGTCGAACGGGCACCCGTCATCGGGGCCGCTGCCCGTCGGTTTGTTCTCGCCCTTGATGTAGGCCATGCGATGCGGGGTCCACAGACGCTCGAAGTTGTCGGGGGACCCTGCCCCTGCCTGATCGTGCATACCTAGCAGCATAGGACCACGGACAAACGGCCCGCTCTTCCGGCACAATCCCAAGCATCGCCTACAGGAGGCCGCGATGAGCGACGCTTTAGCCGAGCACGACTTAGCCGAGCACGACTCCCTGCCGACCGCCCACTCCACCCCGTCCGCCGACACCCCGTCCGCCGACACCCCCGACCCGGCCACGGCCCCCGCTCCTGACCCGGTCGAAGACGTGAGCTCCGCCCTCACCGGCGTACCACCCTCGGAGGCGCCCTCCTTCGGCGCCGTCGTCAAGGGCCGGATCAAGGTCGCTGACGAGGTGGTCGAGAAGGTCGCCGCACTGGCGGCTCTCGAGGTGACCGGGGTCGCCGACCTGGGCGGCGACCTGGCACGGGCCTTCGAGTCCGTACGCGACCGCATCGGCATCGGCTCCCGGCGCGCCAACCAGGGGGTCAGCGCGCAGATCCAGGACCGTACGGTGGCCGTGAGCGTGACCATCGTGGTGGAGTACGGGCACGTGGTGATGGAGGTGGCCTCCGAGGTCAAGACGAACGTGGCCAGGAGCGTCAGCCACATGCTCGGGATGCGGGTCGCGGAGGTCAACGTGACGGTCGACGACGTCCGCCTCCCGGGCGAGCCCCGCCGCCCCCTCCACGACACCTCCGACGGCGACACTCACCCCTCCCCCCTCTGACACCCCTCCGCCCCCGTCTCCCTCCGCCGCCCCTTGAGCCCGTCAGCCGCGCCCTCGGGGGGATCGGGCGTTCCTGAGCACCGGCCCTCGCGGAGCGACCCGGCGCCTGCGGCAGCCCCCCGGCCCCCAAGGGCGGCCCGGTGCCGGAGGCGGCCCAATGCCGGAGGCGCTTCCAGCTGCGCCTCAGGCGGCCCGATCCCGAAGGCGGCCCGGTGACTGCCGCGCGTTCAGCTGCGCCTCAGGCGGCGGTGTCCTCGTCTGGGGCGGGTGCCCCGTCCGAGCGGCCATCCATTCGTTGCGCATGCACCCGAAGGCCACGATCCCCGGGCTTCGAGGGACGGCCGGGGCACCGCGTGAAGCCAACGCCCGCGCAGGCGCGCCTTTAGGGTGTGGGCCATGACCGATCAACTGGAGCCCGTGCCCGACGACTGGCAGCGCGCCCTCGCCATCGTGGCGCACCCCGACGACCTCGAGTACGGCTGTGCCGCCGCCGTCGCCACCTGGACCGACCAGGGCCGCGAGGTCGCGTACCTGATCGTCTCCAGGGGCGAGGCGGGCATCGACACGCTCGCCCCGGCCGAGGCCGGGCCGGTGCGGGAACGGGAGGAGCGGGCCAGCGCGGCCGTCGTCGGGGTGACGAGCGTGGAGTTCCTCGACCACGCCGACGGGGTGATCGAGTACGGCACCGCGCTCAGGAAGGACATCGCCGCCGCCATCCGCAGGCACCGCCCCGAGCTGGTGATCACCCTGAACCCGGACGACACCTGGGGCGGAACGTACTGGAACACTCCCGACCACCGGGCCGTGGGCCGCGCCGTCCTGGACGCCGCCGGGGACGCGGGAAATAGGTGGATATTTCCGGATACGGAGGCAGAGCCCTGGAACGGCGTCCGCTGGGTCGCCGTCGCGGGCACCGACTCCCCCACCCACGCCGTGGACGTCACCGACGGCCTGGAGCGCGGCGTGCGCTCGCTCGTCGAGCACCGCGCCTACATCGAGGCGCTCACCGATCAGGACCCCGAGTCGTACGCCCGCGACCTCATCGAAGGCTTCGCCCACCAGGCGGCCGAGCGCTTCGGCGGCCGCCCCGCCATCACCTTCCGCCTGTTCACCCGATGACCCCCGAGCCTGAGGCCGGACAACGAAAAACGGCGGAGCCGTGAGACTCCGCCGTTCTCGTCATCGCGTCAGACCTGGACGCGCCGCTCCACGGCGTTGACGATCTCCGCCACGGCCTCCTCGATCGGGACGCCGTTCTTCTGCTCGCCGTTCCGGTAGCGGAACGACACCGCGCCGTTGGCGATGTCGTCGTCACCGGCCAGCAGCATGAAGGGCACCTTGGCCTTCTGCGCGTTGCGGATCTTCTTCTGCATCCGGTCGTCGGAGGCGTCGACCTCGATCCGGATGCCGCGCTCGCGCAGCTTCTTGGCGACGTCCTGCAGGTAGGGCACGTGCGCGTCGGCGATCGGGATGCCCGTCACCTGCACCGGCGAGAGCCAGGGGGGGAAGGCGCCCGCGTAGTGCTCGGTGAGCACGCCGAGGAAGCGCTCGACGGAGCCGAACAGCGCCCGGTGGATCATGACCGGAGTCTGCCGGCTGCCGTCGGCCGCCTGGTATTCGAGGCCGAAGCGCTTGGGCTGGTTGAGGTCGAGCTGGATGGTGGACAGCTGCCAGGTGCGCCCGATCGCGTCCTTGGCCTGAACGGAGATCTTCGGGCCGTAGAAGGCCGCGCCGCCCGGGTCGTCGACCAGGTCCAGCCCCGACTCGGTGGCCACCTGGCGCAGCGCCTCGGTCGCCTCGTCCCACTCGGCGAGCTCGCCGATGAACTTGTCGGACTCGTCGCGGGTCGACAGCTCCAGGTAGAACTCGGGCAGGCCGAAGTCGCGCAGCACGCTGAGCACGAACCTCAGCAGCGACTTGATCTCATCGGCCATCTGCTCCCGGGTGGTGTAGATGTGCGCGTCGTCCTGCGTCATGCCGCGCACCCGGGTCAGGCCGTGGACCACGCCCGACTTCTCGTAGCGGTAGACCGAGCCGAACTCGCACAGCCGCAGCGGCAGCTCGCGGTAGGACCGCCCGCGCGCCCGGAAGATCAGGTTGTGCATCGGGCAGTTCATCGGCTTGACCCGGTATTCGATGCCCTCCAGCTCGAACGCCGGGAACATGTCGTCGGCATACCACGGCAGGTGCCCCGAGGTCTCGAACAGCGACGACTTGGTGATGTGCGGCGTGTTGACGAACTCGTAGCCCGCCTCCGCCTGCCGCCGGCGCATGTAGTCTTCCATCTCCTTGCGGATGATCCCGCCCTTGGGATGGAAGATCGGCAGGCCGCTGCCCAGCTCCGGCGGGAAGCTGAACAGGTCGAGCTCGACACCCAGCTTGCGGTGGTCGCGCTTCTCGGCCTCCTCCAGCAGCTTGAGGTAGTCGTCCTGCTTCTCGCGGGACTCCCAGGCGGTGCCGTAGATGCGCTGGAGCTGCGGGTTCTTCTCGCTGCCGCGCCAGTAGGCGCCGCCCGAGCGCATGAGCTTGAACGCCGGGATCGACCGGGTGGACGGCACGTGCGGGCCGCGGCACAGGTCCTTCCACTGCAGCTCGCCGGTCTTGGGGTCGAGGTTGTCGTAGATGGTGAGCTGCCCGGCCCCCACCTCGACCGACTCCTCGTCGGCGGCGCCGCCCTTGAGCCCGATCAACTCCAGCTTGTACGGCTCCGCCGCCAGCTCCTCGCGCGCCTCGTCGTCGGAGACGGGCCGGCGGGAGAACAGCTGCCCCTGCTTGACGATCTCCCGCATGCGCTTCTCGATGCGCTTGAGATCGTCGGGGTGAAAGGCCTGGGCGACGTCGAAGTCGTAGTAGAACCCGTTGTCCACGGGCGGCCCGATGCCCAGCTTGGCCTCGGGGAACAGCTCCTGCACCGCCTGCGCCATGACGTGGGCGGTGGAGTGGCGGACGATGGCCCGGCCGTCCTCGCTGGAGACCTCGACCGGCTCGACCGCGTCACCCTCGGACAGCGGCTGCGCCAGGTCACGGAGCTCGCCGTTGACCCGGGCCGCGATGACCGAGCGGCCGTCGGCCTCGAGGGCCTCTCCGGCCGTCGTGCCGGCCGCGACCACACGCTCGGCTCCGGCGAGGGTGATGCGTAGCTCGGCTGACACGGTGACTCCCTTGGATCGCGCCCCGGCGCTCGGCACCGGAGCTGCTTCGATGGTGAACACCGATGCTATCGCGGGTCAAACCCAATATTTGTCAGCGCTTGCCGCGTCCCGTGGAACACGTTGCGGTCGAGCGGGCTCTGGGCGTACTGATGAACGGCCCAGTCGCGCCAGGGTGGCGGCACCGCGGGTTCCCCGCGCGGCTTGTCGGGGGCGGCGATCCATAACGGGTACTCGCCCAGGCCCGCGCAGTGTCCGCCACGCGCGAACGCCCGGAAGGTGTGGACGAACGGCCGCGCGCCGCCGTGCCGCTCGACGTGGTGGCACCAGCGGCGCGCGTGGCGGGCGACCTGCTCGGGGCGCAGGCCGTCATCGGTCTCCAGGCCGAGGGCCACCAGGTCGCCGGCGCGTAACCCGCCCGCCGCGTCGATCGCGGCCAGGAAGTGGCGCGCCTGCTCGATCGGGTCGCCCCCGGGCCTGGCGCGGTGGTAGGCGCCGCGGACGATCCGGCTCTCGCGCATGCCGGTCCAGTTGCGTTCGAACAGCTTGTCGGTGAAGTCGCCGCCCTCGGTGGCCTTGGCGAACGCGAAGGTCACCCCGTCCGCCGCGTGGCCGGCCCAGTCGACGGGCCCCTGCCAGTCGGACACATCAACGCCATGCAGCAAGCGATCTTCACCCCGCCGGAGAAATATGGAGATGTCTTGGGGTCAGCCCTTCGCCGCGCCGATCAGCAGCGCCCGCGTGCGTTCCTTGCTCGCGAACACCGAGCCCACGAAGTCGGTCACACCGGCTTCCCGCAGCACGTCGAGCTTGGTCAGCACCGCGTCCTCGTCGCCCACGATGGCGACGTCTCCCGGAGTGGCCGCGCCTTCCCTGTCGAGCATCGCACGATATGAGGGGAGGTGTCCGTAGACAGCGAAGATCTCGTTCGCGCGAGCGACGGCGGCGGCGGGGTCGTCGGTGACGCAGATCGGCAGTGCGCAGACGATCCTGGGCGCCTCGCGGCCCGCCTCGGCGGCGGCCGTGGTGATGGTGGGCGCCACGTGCTGGGCGACCGTCTTGGGGCCCGTCATCCACAGGACGGTGCCGTCGGCCACGGTGCCGGCCAGCTTGAGCATGCGCGGGCCGAGCGCGGCGACGAGCACCGGGAAGCCGCCGCCGGGCGTGGTGAGCCGCAGGTCGGCCTTGAGCGTCTCGCCCTCGTACTTGACGTGCTCGCCCCGGCTGAGCGGGAGCAGGATGTCCAGGTATTCCGACATGTGCCGGTACGGGCGCTCGAAGCTGTGGCCGTACATGCCCTCGATGACCATCTGGTGCGACAGGCCGATGCCGAGCGCGAGGCGCCCGCCGAGCGCGGCGTTGGTGGTCATGGCCTGCTGCGCCAGCACGGCCGGGTGGCGCGGGTAGGTCGGGACGACGGCGGTGCCGAGCTCGATGCCGGGCACCTGGCCCCCGGCGGCGGCCAGGGCGGTGAGGGCGTCGAGGCCGAAGATGTTGGAGAGCCAGGCCGAGGTGAAGCCGTCCTCCGCCGCCTGGGCGATCTGGGCGCGCAACCCGCCGATCGGGTCGTCTCCTTTGGGCTCTGTCAGGTAATAGCCGAATCGCATAGGAACCGAACTCCGTTCTAGTAATCGACGGAACTGTACCTTCCCACACCCGGCCGCGCCCATCCTCCGGCCGGAGGCGGATTTGTAAAGTGGCCTACATGACGCACGAACGCGCAGGACAGCCAGCCCAGCCCGCCGACCTCGTGGCCGTCGACAGGCTCGTGACCTCCTATTACGCGCTGCATCCCGATCCCGGCGACCCGGGGCAGCGGGTGGCGTTCGGCACGTCGGGGCACCGGGGGTCGTCGCTGAGGACGGCGTTCAACGAGGACCACATCCTGGCCACCACGCAGGCCATCTGCGAATACCGGCGGATGCAGGGCACCGACGGGCCGCTGTTCCTCGGCGTCGACACGCACGCGCTGTCGGAGCCCGCGCGGGTGTCCGCGCTGGAGGTCCTGGTCGCCAACGGGGTCCAGGTGCTGATCGACTCCCGCGACGGCTACACGCCGACCCCGTCCGTCTCGCACGCCATCCTGCGGCACAACCACGGCCGCACCACCGGGCTCGCCGACGGCATCGTGATCACGCCGTCGCACAACCCGCCGGGCGACGGCGGGTTCAAGTACAACCCGCCGCACGGGGGTCCCGCCGACACCGACGCGACCACGTGGATCCAGGACCGCGCCAACCGGCTGCTGGCCGCCGGGCTGGAGAGCGTGCTGCGGGTCTCGTACACGAAGGCTCTGGAGGCGGCGGGGCGTTACGACTTCCTCGGGATGTACGTGGACGACCTGCCGTCCGTGGTGGACCTGGACGCGATCCGGGCGGCCGGGGTGCGCATCGGGGCCGATCCGCTGGGCGGGGCGAGCGTGGCGTACTGGGGGGAGATCGCGGAGCGGCACCGGCTCGACCTGACCGTGGTCAATCCGCTGGTGGATCCGACGTGGCGGTTCATGACGCTGGACTGGGACGGGAAGATCCGGATGGACTGCTCGTCGCCGTACGCGATGGCCTCTCTCATCGCCAATCGCGATAAGTACGACATTTCCACCGGAAACGATGCCGACGCCGACCGGCACGGCGTCGTCACCCCCGACGGCGGCCTGCTCAACCCCAACCACTACCTCGCCGTCGCCGTCTCCTACCTCTACACGCACCGCGACGGCTGGCCCACGGCCGCCGGGGTGGGCAAGACGATGGTCAGCAGCGGGATCATCGACCGGGTCGTGGAGTCCATGGGGCGGCGGCTGTACGAGGTGCCGGTCGGGTTCAAGTGGTTCGTCCCGGGCCTGCTGGACGGGTCGCTGGGGTTCGGGGGCGAGGAGAGCGCGGGAGCGTCGTTCCTGCGGCGCGACGGGTCCGTCTGGTCCACGGACAAGGACGGGATCATCCTGGCGCTGCTGGCCTCCGAGATCCAGGCCGTCACCGGCAAGTCGCCGAGCGCGCACTACCGGGGGCTGGTCGAGCGGTTCGGGGAGCCCGCGTACGCCCGGGTCGACGCCCCCGCCACGCGCGAGGAGAAGGCGGTGCTCGGAAAGCTCTCGGCCGCGCAGGTGAAGGCGTCGTCGCTGGCGGGCGAGCCGATCACCGCCGTCCAGACCACGGCGCCCGGCAACGGGGCCGAACTCGGCGGGGTCAAGGTCTCGACGGAGAGCGCCTGGTTCGCGGCCCGGCCGTCGGGAACGGAGGACGTCTACAAGATCTACGCCGAGTCCTTCCGCGGCCCCGACCACCTGGCCAAGGTGCAGGAGGAGGCCCGCTCCCTGGTCTCCGACGCCCTCGGCTGACCGCACGGCCTGGTGTCCAGTCCGGCGGCCGGGCGGGGTCAGCGGCCGGGGGCCAGCTCGGGGGCGGTGTCGGTGGTCATTCCGGTACGGCCGAGGTCGGCGCGGCGTCCGGCGGCCACCCCGTCCCGGTAGCCCGTGCCGCTCGTCCTGGGCACGCTCACCCGGATGTCCGGATAGTGGGCGGACACCGCCCGTTCCACCTCGGCCCGGCGGTCGGCCAGGACGAGCTCGGCGCCCGTACTGGCCTGCTCCGCCTGTGCCTCGGCCACGCACAGCAGCCGGTACACCTCGTCCGTGAACCCCAGCAGCCACGACCGCCGGTACGCCCGCACGGCGGTCACGCCGTCGGGCACCCGCACCCGCGCCAGCCCGCTCGCCATCTGCAGCAGCAACGACGTGGCCAGCAGGTCGGCCCGCTCCAGATCGGCCGCGAACCCGAACACGTGCACCCGCTGCCCGCCCTCGCCCCGCCCGATGAGCAGGGGGCGGCAGCGCACGGCCTGCGCGACCAGGCTGACCAGCCGGGCCTTCTCCCTGGCCCAGGGGTTGGGCAGGGTGACGACCCGGTCGCCGGGCGTCTGCCGGGTGCCCGCCGGGGGGAGCGAGTCGATGCCGTGCTTGGCCATCAACGCCGACGCGGCCGCCATGAACGTCGCCCGCTCGTGCTCGTTGTCGGTGCGTTCGGCCTTGGCCAGGAGTTTCCTGACGCGCTCGAGCGTGCGCTCCCGCAACCGCGCTCCCCCTACAACTTGGTGGTCAGCACCCGCCCGTCGTCCGCGATGGCGGGGAAGGCACCCGTGTCGACGATGCCGTGCTGCTGGAACAGCGCCTCGATGAGGGCGTGCGCCTGCGGCTCGAGCTTCCACAGGGCACGATACTCGCGCGCCGTGGCCAGCGAGATGCCGATCTCGTGGGCGATGTCCACCGTACGCGGCACGATGCCCTTGGCGATCTGGCGGTCCCAGAACGCGCGGGCCTGGCGCATCAGCGCGGCCCGCTGGGCGGTGTCGACGACCTGCGGGGTGGTGTCGAGCACCTCGATGTCCTCGTCCTCCTCCTCGACGAGCTCGGCCAGCGCGGGCGGCAGCGCCGGGCGGGCGGGAACCGGCTGCTGCTCGGGCTCGGGCTCCCACGGCACGCGGGGGGCGGCGTCGATGAGGGCGGTGGTGTTGTAGAGGGCGGCGATCTGGGCCAGCAGCGCCTCCTGGCGGGCCTGGTTCACCGCCAGCCCGGTGTGCTCGACGGCCTGGTCCATGGCCTTGTCGAGCTTGGCCAGCGCCACGCGCATCTTGCGCTCGGAGGCCCCGTTGTCGCGCAGCGCCTTGGCCCGCTTGGCGGCCAGCGCGACCCTGGTCAGCCGGCGGTGGGCGTCGACCTCGCTCGCCGTACGGTCGCTGACCTCGGCCAGCCCGACCCGGACCAGCAGCCGCTCGGGCGTCAGACGCCAGTTGATGCGGCCGGTGCCACGGATGCGGTGCCGCTCGATGGCCATGCCGCGCTCCCAGAGCCAGGCGGCGACCAGCGGCGCGGCGAGCCTGAACACCGCCTCGGGCAGGCTGCGCGCGTCCATGCTGGACAGTACGGCGGTCAGGCAGGTCAGCGCCCACACGGCGATGCCGTCGATGCCGGCGGAGAAGTTCTCGCGCATGTTGCGGCGGGCCCGCACCGCGCTCGTGATGATCGCGACCTCGATGAACGCGAACAGCAGCAGCCGCAGCGGCCCGTCCAGGCCGAGCACGTCGCCGGAGAAGCGCCACATGCCCTGCGCGGACACGCCGGTGGCGATGGAGGCGGCGACGATGGTCAGCACGTCCTCGATGGGACGGGCGGCGACGTACCGGGAGACCAGCCAGGCGGTGGCCCGCCAGGCGATCCTCAGCACCAGGAACGCCAGCGCCAGCCCGGCCAGGCTCAGCAACGCGATGACGGCGGTGGCGAGCGGCTTCTCGGTGACGAAGGCTGCTATTTCCTCAAATGTCGGCATCTGTCACTATCCGTGGGGGCTCAAACTCCGGCTCTATGCGACGAGATCATCGCAGAATGTCGCCATCTTGTACGCCAAACGCCATCTGCCGCCCCATTTTGCCCCTGTTTCACTGCAGTTCCGACAACTTCCCCCACGCCCGGCCGGGCGTGTCGCCCGGGCGGGTTTCCCTCCGGGTGGCGCGGTCCAACGACGGAACAACACGCGGAGCGTAACTACACCCCGCCCAAGCGCCCCGGAACGTCCCCGGACCGCACGCGGCGCGGGGACCGAAGGGGGCGCACGGGCGAGCGGCATATGGGCCAGAGCGCGACGGCGTATGGGCGAGTGACATGCGGGCCGGAGCGCAACGACGCACGGAGGCCGGAGGGCGCGCAACGGCGCTAGGGGCGAAGTGGCACACCGGACCGGAGCGGCGTTCCGACCGGGAGGTGGGGTGACGTTGGGGATAGAGGCGTGGAGTGGGGGTGGTCGTCGGGCGGGGGTGGGCGCACAATGGGCCGCGAGGAGGGGATTGTGAGCAAGCGATCACGCAGACGCCGCGCTCTTCCCAGCGGCGCACCCGCCTGGATGCCCGGATACGGGCCCGGCGAGCCGCACTGGCCCGGCGAGAGGGATTTCCCGTTCGACGACCCGTCGGAGGGTGGCGAGGGTGGGGTGCGCGAGCCGCGCAAGCCCAAGCCCGCTCCGCCGGCGCTGTCGGCCGAGGCCCCGTTGCCCGAGCAGCTCCTGTACGCCCGCGACCGGACCGAGCCGCCGCCCCGTGAGGTGACCGGGGTTCTGGCTGGTCAGGATGCGTAGGACGGTCCTGTGAGGGAGGCGGTGGGGGCCGCGAGGGGGAGGGGAAATTCGTCCTTTCGGAGGGCAACATCCGCCGCTCCGGGTGGGACCATCTACGGAGGGATTTATCCCAAGATGGCGTGATGTATCCCAGCAGGACGGATATCGATGTCAGACAATGAGTTCCCCCTCGTCCAGTTCATGCGCGAAGGCTTCGACCCCGTGGGCGAGCTCGGACGGATCCGGGCCGAGCATCCGGTCTTCCCCATGGAGATCCCCGGCAGCCAGACCGTCTACCTCGTCACCCGCTGGGAGGACGTACGCGGCGTCCTGAGCGACCACGAACGCTTCAGCAACGACTTCGCCGGGGTGATCGGCCTGGGCTCCAACCAGGAGGACCCGGGAGGCCTGGGCTTCCGCGACCCGCCCGAGCACACGCGGCTGCGCAAGTACCTGACGCCCGAGTTCACCATGCACCGCCTGCGCAGGCTGGAGCCGCGCATCGAGGCGATGGTCGAGGAGCACCTGGACCGCATCGAGGCCAAGGGCTCCCCCGTGGACCTGGTGGAGGAGTTCGCGCTGCCGATCCCATCGCTGGTGGTGTGCGAGCTGCTTGGCGTCCCGTACGAGGAGCGCGCCGACTTCGTGAAGATCAGCAAGGACCGGTTCGACTTCACGGCCGGGCCGGAGGCGTCGCTGCAGGCGATCAACGACGCCATGGCCTATCTGACCGACCTGGTCGCCCGGGAGCGGCAGAACCCCGGCGAGGGGCTGCTCGGCCAGCTGCTGCGCCAGCACGGTGACGAGCTCGACGACCGTACGCTCGCCAGCATGGCCGACGGGCTGCTGACCGGCGGCCACGACACCAGCACCAGCATGCTCGCCCTCGGCACCCTGTGGCTGTTGCAGAACCCCGAGGAGGCCGCCAAGGTCCGCGAGGTCGACGGCTACATCAACGACGTCGTCGAAGAGCTGCTGCGCTACATGACGGTCGTGCAGGTGGCCTTCCCCCGGTTCGCCCGCGACGATCTGGAGCTGCACGGCGTACAGATCAAGAAGGGCGAGATGGTGCTCTGCTCGCTCACCGGCGCCAACCGCGACCCCGCCCTGGGCGAGGACATGGACCGGGTGCGGCCCGGCAGGGAGACGGCGGGCTCGCACATGGCGTTCGGCCACGGCATCCACCGCTGCATCGGCGCGCCGCTGGCGCAGATGGAGATGCGCATCGCCTTCCCCGCGCTGCTGCGCCGCTTCCCGGGGCTGCACGTCGCGGGCGAGGTGCCGTTCAGAGAACTCGCCATCGTGTACGGCGTCAAAGAGCTACCCGTCGCCTGGTAGAGCGGTTACGTTCGCAATGTGAACGAGCCTGTCATCGATCTGACCACGATCAGCGCCGTCCTGTTCGACACCGACGGCGTGGTCACCGACACTGCTCGGGGGCACGCGGCCGCCTGGAAGCACGTCTTCGACGCGTTTCTGCGCGGCCACTCGACACCGTTCGACATCCGGGACGACTATCTGCGTTACGTGGACGGCCGCCCGCGACTCGACGGCATCCGCACCTTCCTCGAGGCACGCGGCATCACGGTGCCCGAGGGTTCGCCCGACGACGAGCCCGGCGCGGCCACCGTGCACGGGCTCGGCCTGGCCAAGGACCAGATCTTCATGGCCCAGGTGGAGAAGTACGGGGTCGCCGCGTTCCCGTCCACGGTCTCGCTCCTGCACGAGCTGCGGCAGCGGGGCGCGCGTACGGCGGCCGTCTCCGCCAGCCTGCACGGTCGCAAGCTGGTCACGTCGGCCGGTGTGCTGCACCTGTTCGACCTGGTGGTGGACGGCAACGACGCGGCCCTGATGAACCTGCCAGGCAAGCCCGACCCCGCCCTCTTCCTGGAGGCGGCGCGCCGGCTGGCGCTGCCCGTTGTCAGGGCCGCGGTGGTGGACGCGGCGCTGCCCGGGGTGGAGGCGGGCGAGAAGGGCGGGTTCGGGCTGGTCGTCGCGGTGGCCAGGGACGGGGCCGAGGCGGCGGAGCTGCGCGCGGCGGGGGCCGAGGTCGTGGTGTCCGACCTGGGCGAGCTGGCGGTCCGCGGCCGGGTCCCGCCCACGATGGCGTGACCCAGGCCAGGTGATCCACCCCGGATCCCGTCCCGAAGGCGTGATCCGGGCCGGGGGATCCCGTCCCGACGGAGTGAGCGCGGGTCGGTGGAGCGGCTCTACCCTTGACGGCGTGACCGTTCTCATCGACCCGCCCAACTGGCCCGGGCCGCGCGGCCTGATGTGGTCGCATCTGGTCAGCGACCGCTCGCTGGAGGAGTTGCACGACTTCGCCTCGCGGCTGGGGGTGCCGGAGCGGGCCTTCGACCGGGATCACTACGACGTGCCGGAGACCGTGCACGCCCGGGCGGTGGAGCTGGGGGCCGAGGCGGTCACCTCGCGCGAGCTGCTCCTGCGGCTGATCGAGTCCGGCCTGCGCCGCCGCAAGCGCCGCTGACCCGGCTCCCGTCAACGGCCGCAAGCTCCGCTGATACGGCCCCCGTCAACAGCCGCGAGCGCCCCTGACCCGGCTCCACGACGACCCGTCGCAAGCGCCGCCAGCGTCGCCGGCCGGGCCCCTGCTACGACGCGTCGTGGCCTGGCGTGAGCGAGGCCAGCTCGCGTGTCATGTTCGACCGTGCCCGGTCCTCCCACAGCTCGCGGGCGCGTTCGGTCCGGTAGAGGCGCGGTACGGCCAGCAGGCGGCGCAGCACCTCGGCCCGTCCCGCCCTGAACAGGTCGTCGGGCACGTGGGCGTACTCCTGCCGGATCCGCCCCGCGTAGTCGTCGTATCCGGGCAGCCCGAGCACGGCCAGGTCGGCGTCGCACAGGACGGCGCCGTCGCGGTCCCTGTCGGCCAGCGTGTCGTGGGCGGCGGTGAGGCGTACCAGCCTGATCACTTCCGCGACCCGTGCGGCGGGCACCCCGCACCTCGGCAGCCTGGACTGCGCGAGCTGGGCGCTGCGCTCCTCGTCCAGGCCCGGCCGCCCGTCGTAGACGGCGTCGTGGAACCAGGCGGCCAGGCGCACGGCGGGCAGGTCGTCCGCCGTGGCCGCGAGCTGGGCGATCCCGGCGAGCACGGCGGCCAGGTGGTCGAGGGTGTGGTAGCGGCGGTGCGGCTCGGACCAGCGGGCGATCAGCTCGGCCCCCGTGGCGAGGGACGCGGGCGAGTCCCCCACGAGCACCGCCCAGTCCCCCGCGAGCACCGCCGGGTCCCCCTCCGGCACCGCCCGGTCCCGCCCAGAGGCCGCCGAGTCCCCGGTGGGAGCCGTCGAGTCGTCGATCACGGACTCACCGTACCTTTTGGTAACGTCCAAGACATCGACGGGAACGCGAAGGAACCCCGGCGCCTGCCCCGGTGGCGGGAGCTGCGGGCCGTCGTGCCTGGCCGCCCGCGGCTGTCCAGGGCGCGCCGGGTGGCCGACGCCGCCGACATCGCCGATCTCCGGCTGCTCGCCAGGAAACGCGCCCCGCACATGGTGTTCGACTACGTGGACGGCGCGGCCGAGGGCGAGCTGTCGATGGCCAGGGCGGTGGAGGCGTTCCGGCGGGTGGAGTTCAGCCCGCGGGTCCTGCGCGATGTGTCGCGGGCCCCGACCGCGGTCGAGATCCTGGGCAGGCGGGTCGCGATGCCGGTCGTGCTCGGGCCCACCGGGTTCACCCGGATGATGCACCGCGAGGGCGAGCGGGCCGTGGCCAGGGCGGCCGAGCGCGCGGGCGTCCCCTACACGCTGTCCACCATGGGCACCACGACGGCCGCCGATGTGGCCGCCGCCGCGCCCGGCGGGTGGAACTGGTTCCAGCTGTACGTGGTCCGCGACCGCGCGCGCAACCTGGAGACGCTCGCCCTGGCCCGCGAGGCGGGCATGGACGTGCTGGTCGTGACCGTCGACGTGCCGGTGGCGGGGGCGCGGCTGCGCGACGTGCGGCACGGCCTGACGGTCCCGCCGTCCCTGCGCTGGCGCAGCGCGCTGCAGGCGCTGCGGCACCCGGCGTGGTGGTTCGACTTCCTCACCAGCGAGCCGCTGAGGTTCGCCACCATCGAGGGCGCCCCCGACGACCTGCCCGGGCTCACCAACCTGATGTTCGACCCCTCGGTGACCATGGACGACCTGGAGTGGATCCGCTCGGCGTGGCAGGGACGGCTGCTGGTCAAGGGCGTGCAGCGGGTGGACGACGCCAAGGACCTGACCGCCCTCGGGGTGGACGGCCTGGTGGTGTCCAACCACGGCGGGCGGCAGCTCGACCGCGCCGCCACGCCGCTGGAGCTGCTGCCCCAGGTCGTGGCCGCCGTGGGTGATCGCACGGAGGTGTTCCTGGACGGAGGCGTCCGCAACGGGGCCGACGTCGCCGCCGCGGTCGCGCTCGGCGCGCGGGCCTGCTTCATCGGCCGGGCCTACCTGTACGGCCTGATGGCGGGCGGCGAGGCCGGGGTGCGGCGGGCGCTGGACCTGCTGCGCGCGGAGCTCGTACGCACCCTTCAGCTGCTCGGCGCCGGCGGGATCGACGGCCTCACCCCCGACATGGTGCACATCAGGGCTTGATCGAAGCCCTAGGCGATGGTGCTGACGGCCCCTTGGAACGCCGCCCCCTGGAAGAACGGCTCCAGCACCAGCGTCGCCGCGCCCAGCGCCACGGCGTCGGGGCCGAGCCGACCCAGCACGATCGTCTCCGGCTGGAACGGCTGGGCCTGCGTGTTGGCCGCGGTCGCCGCCCTGATCTCCGCCAGCATCCGCCCGCCCAGCATGAGCCCCGCCCAGCCGCCGATGACGATGCGCTCGGGGTTGAACAGGTGGACCAGGCTCGACAGGCCCACGCCCAGCAGTTCGACGCTCTCGGCGATGACCGGGGAGCCCTCGTCGAGCAGCCGGGCCAGCGCGGCCTCCTCGTCGGCGGAGTCGGCCACGACGCCCCCGCGGTCGAGGATCGCCTCGGCCCCCAGGTACGCCTCCAGGCAGCCACGCGCCCCGCACCGGCAGGCCCGCCCGCCCGCGACCAGCTTCAGATGCCCGACCTCGCCGGCGGCCTTGCCCGCGCCCCGGTAGATCTGCCCGTCGGTCACGACCGTGCCGCCGACGCCCGAGCCCATCAGCACGATGATCGCGTCGCGGGTGCCCTTCCCCGACCCGAACCAGAGCTCGGCCTGCCCCATGGTCTTGGCGCCGTTGTCGACGAACAGCGGCAGCGACGTGCCCGCGCGTAGGAGCGCTCCCAACGGCACCGCCTCCCAGCCGAACGTCTTGGCCCGCACCAGCGCGTCCGGCCCCGGCTCGACGATGCCGGGCACGCCGACGCCGACACCGAGCACCCGTTCGGCCGGCACCTCGCTCTCGGCGATCACCGTGTCGACGCCGGCCAGGATGTGCCGGGCGACCAGTTCGGGGTCGTGCCGGGCCGAGCGGACCGCGTAGTGGGCCCTGGCGAGCTTGGTCATCTCCAGGTCGAACAGCTCGACGCTGACCTGCGTCTCCCCCACGTCCACGCCGACGGCGTACCCGTAGGCGGGATTGACCCTGAGCACCACGCGGGGCCGGCCGCCGTCGGAGTCGACCTGGCCGGCCTCGACGACGACGTTCTCGGAGAGCAGGTCGCCGGTCATGGTGCTGACCGTGGCCGGGCTCAGTCCGGTCGCGGCCGACAGGTCGTTGCGGGTGGCCGGGCCGCCGAAGTAGAGCGCGCGCAGGAGCATCGCCCGGTTCCCCCTGCGAAGATCCCGTACGGTCCTGCGCCCTGACGTGCCCATCCTCGTCCCCCGCCTCTCCCGCGATCGCCTCGTCATGGTAGTTCACCAGCTGAAATCGCCATGAACCCGCTGTTACCGAAGCGTTTCCGGTCTGCTCCTGACTTTTTTCAAGGCTTAGATTATGGTCTGGCCATCCCCCCGATGAGGAGATGACTATGAGCCGAGGACTCGTGCGAGGCCCCATCGCGATGGCACTCGCGGCGGCGCTCGCGACCGGGCTGGCCGCCTGCGGCAGCGGCGGCGGCAGCGGCGACGCGGACAAGACGCTGACGTTCTGGATGTACCAGGACCGCACCCCGCAGGCCGGACAGGTCATCGAGAAGGTCCGCAAGGACTTCGAGAAGGCCAACCCCGGCGTCACGGTGAAGCTCGTCAAGATCCCCAAGGACGACTACAACACCAAGCTCGGCAGCGCCGTGGCCAGCAAGAGCGCGCCGGACGCGGGCATACTCGACCAGCCCCTGGTCTCCAAGTACGCCCTGGACGGCACGATCAAGGAGGCCCCCGCCGGCCTGATCGACGAGGCCGGCTTCTACAAGGGCGCGCTCGACACCAACCGCGCGAACGGCAAGCTCTACGGCCTCCCGCAGGACCAGACCACGGTCGCGCTCTTCTACAACAAGAAGCTGGTCCCGACCCCGCCCAAGACCTGGGACGAGCTGAAGCAGACCGCCGCCCGGGTGCACGCCGCCGACGCCAAGGTGGCCGGCATGAACGTCCCCAAGGGCGACGGGTACGGCGCCTGGATCCTCCCCGGCGTCGTGCACGGCGCGGGCGGCCAGATGGTGGACGACGCGGGCAAGAAGGTGCTGTTCGACCAGCCGCCCGCGGTGGAGGCGCTGCAGCTCTGGGTGGACCTGGTGAAGTCGTCGCCGCGCCAGATCACCGACTCGGACAAACCCTTCGAGAACGGCCTGGCCGCCATGACGATCTCCGGCCCCTGGGACGTGCCGACGATCCACGAGCAGTTCCCCGACCTCGACTTCGGCGTGGCGCCGCTGCCGTACAAGACCGAGCCGGCCGGCAACATCGGCGGCGAGGACTCCGTCGTCTTCTCCTCCAGCAAGAACGCCGACCTGGCGTGGAAGTGGCTGGCCTTCCTGGCGAACGAGACCAACAACGGCGCGGTCGCGGACGCGTTCGGCGGCTTCCCCGTCAACCTCAAGGCGCAGGTGGTCGCGGGCGGCCCCGAGCAGGCGGCCTTCCTCGAGCAGCTCAAGGTGGCGCACGCCCGGCCCGCGGTGCCGCAGTGGATCCAGGTCAACGACGAGATCATCGCCCCGGCGATCGAGTCGGCGCTGACCGGCAAGGTCACCGCGCAGCAGGCCCTGACCGACGCGGCGGGCAAGACGCGCTCCCTGCTCGGCTGGAACGGCTGACGTGGCGGCACCCGCACTGGCGGAAGCGAGGCGAATGCGAACCAAGGTCCCATCCTCTTCTGGTGCGGGGTCGCGGTGGC
>NZ_JBSGFQ010000173.1:0-19761 GCF_053603495.1 Nonomuraea sp. NPDC004186
TCGACTACCCCTACCGGCAGATCGCCGACATCCTCGAACTCAACGAACCCGCCGTACGCCAGCTCGTCAGCAGAGCCCGCAAACGCGTCCTCATCGCCCGCCGCACCCCCGTCACCCAAGCCGAACAACGCCGACTCCTCACCGCCTTCGTCGCCGCCGCCCGCTCCGGCGACATGACCGCACTCGAAGAGCTCCTCGCCGCCGACGTGATCGGCTACTCCGACGGCGCCGTACGGGCCTCCCGGCTCTGGAGCGGACTCGGCGTGGCCTGGGCGAGCACGAAGAGCCGAACCTGCGCACCGCTGAAACGCGTCATGTCGCCCGGTTGGCGAGGGCCCGGTTGGCGAGGGCTACGTAGGCGTGCGCCACCTTGGCGTCGATCTCAGGGGGCACAGGGACGACGCACTGCCCGGCCGGCACGAGCCCGCGCGCGATGGCCTCCAGGCAGCGGGCCTGGAGGGTGAACCCGAGATCCATCGATTCCACCGAGTTGCCCAGCGGGCGCGGCCCGGAGAGGTTCACCATGTGCCCGCCGGTGAGCACGTGAACGCGTCTGCCGTCGCCGAGGATCAGGCTCGTGACGCCTTCGGTCGGCTCGACGGTGCCGACCACGTCGGGCTGCCCCAGGAGGTCGGCCAGGTCGATCTCCCACGGGACGTGACCGGCGTTCGCCAGGATCGTCCCGTCGGCCAGCAGGCGGAGATCGGCCCCGGTGAGGACGCGCGCGGCCCCGGTGACGGTCACGACGAGGTCGGAGGACGAGATCGCCTGCTCCCGCTCCGGCACCGCGAAACCGTCGAGCAGCGCGTTGAGCCGCCGCACCGGATCCGTGTCGAGCACGGAAACGCGGGCGCGCGCCCGGCCGAAGTTGCCGGCGACGCCGCGTCCGCAGGCTCCGTAGCCGATGACGGTGACCCGGAGCCCGTTCGTGGCCCGGTTGGTGATGCGCATGAACGACTCGAGCACGCTCTGGCCCACCGCGTGCTCGTTCTCGGCGAACTGCTTGATCGGGCTGTCGTTGATGACCAGTAGCGGCCGCGCGATCCGCTCGCGCAGCGGCAGCAGCCTCGCCCGCCCTGAGGTGGTCTCCTCGGTCCCGCCCACAAGCGAGTCGTACGGGGCCTCCAGGAACCGGGCGAACAGCTCCCCGCCGTTGTCGAGGATCAGGTCCGGCCGGCAGGCGAGCACGTCGCGCAGGTGGGCGGCGTGAACCTCCGGATCGCCGGTGCGCTCGCCGATGACGTTCACCCCCCGACCCCGCAGCACGGCCACCGTCTCCTGCTGGGTGGTCATCAGGTTGCCGGTGGCCACGATCGTCGCTCCGCCCCGCCGTAGCGCGAGGAGGAGGGTGGCGGTCTTGGGTTCCAGATGGATGGCCGCACCGATCGTCAGGCCGGCGAACGGACGAGTACGGGCGAACTCCTCAGCGGTCTCGGCCAGCAGCCGGCAGCTGCCGAGCACCCATTCCAGCTGCGGCATCGGCGTCTCCAGAAGCGGTCAGCGCAGGATGGCGTGGATCAGCGAGGCCACGCCGTCGTCGTCGTTGCTGGGCAGCAGGATACGGGCGGCCGCCTTGACCTCGGGGTGCGCGTTGGCGACGGCCGCGGGCAGGCCGGCCTCGCGGAGCATGGGAAGGTCGTTGGGCATGTCCCCGACGGCGGCCGTGGCCGTGAGGGGGATGCGCCGGTGCGCGGCCGCCCATCGCAGGGCCTCGCCCTTGTTCGCGTGCTCCGGCGAGATCTCCAGGAAGTGCGCGGTCGAGAAGGTGGCCCGCAGCCCGGTGACCGCCTCGCCGGCGAACGCGTCGGCGAGTTGGGGCGCCGACAGCTCGGGGTGGGCCAGGAGCACCTTGACCGCGCGGTTGCCGCGAGTGGCGCGGCCGATGAGGTCGGCCGAGACGGTGTGGGGCCAGCAGTCGGGCACCAGGTCGGCGAAGCCGGGTTGCAGCACCAGCTCGTGCTCGGTGTCGAGCCCCAGGACACCGCCTCGCACCGACCGTTCGGCCCAGACGAAGACCTGCCTGAGCTGGTCGGCGGTGAAGCAGTGGTCGAACAGCACCCGCTCGGTGCGGGTGTCCCAGATCACCGCGCCGTTGCTGCAGGCGAGCAGGCCCCGGAGGCCGGCCTCCAGGGCCCAGTCCAGAGCGTCCCGGGTGGGCCGCCCGGTGGCGACCATGACCTGGAGGCCGGCGGCGCGGGCGTCGGCCAGCGCGTTCCTGGTGTCGTGGCTGAGGCCACCGGCGCTGGTGAGCAGCACCCCGTCCAGATCCGTGCAGACCAGCTGGATCCGCGTCATACGGCGGCGCCCGCGGGGTCGTCGGCGGTGTCGGCGCTCCCGACCGCGAGGCACCGCTGCCCGGCCGCCAGCACGACGACGCCCACGGCCACGCCCAGCACCCCGACGGACGCGGCCCAGGACTCCGTGGCGTGTTCCAGGACGAGGCCCGCCGCGGTCGATCCCAGGGCGATCCCCGTCGTCATCAGCGTGACCAGCCAGGCGAAGGCCTCGGTGACCGTACCGGCCGGCGCGAGCTTCCCGACCAGGACGAACGCGGCCGTCAGCACGGGCGCGAGGAAGAGCCCGGTGAGGATCATGAGGCCGGCCATGTACGGCGGGGACGGCACCAGGCACAGCAACGCGTACGCGGCGGCCAGCCCGACCGTCAGCAGCAGCGTCCGCCGCGGCGGCGAGGACGACCAGCGCACGGCGCCGTAGCCGAGACCCCCGACCAGGGCGCCGAAGGCGTTCAACGCCAGCAGAGTGGCCGCCCCGCCCACCACGTAACGGTGCTCGGTGTAGAAGACCACCAGGACGTTGAGGCCACCGATGGCGGCGCCGACCCCGGTCAGGCTCACCAGCAGCACGGTCAGACCGCGGCTGCGCAGCGGCCCGAGCCAGTCGGGCGAGCGGACCGGCGCCTTCCAGTCGCGCGTCGGCGGCGCGGTGGCGACCACGAACACGCCCAGCAGGCCCAGCAGCGCCCCCACCCACAGGGCGCCCGCCGCGGACCCGGCCGCCACGCAGCCGGCCACGACCAGAGGACCGCCGACGAAGACCAGCTCCTGGGAGGCCGAGTCCATGGCGTAGGCCGACTCCAGCCGGGCGGGCGGAACGAGATCAGGCCACAGCACCCGGAGGCAGGGCTCCAGCGGCGGGGTCGCCGCCCCCGCCAGAAGGGCGCCCGCGACCACGGCCACCGGCTCGGAGGGAGCCATCGCGATCGCGATCAGGCCCGCGCCGGCCGCGACGGCGGCCGGCACCAGGACCCGGACCTGGCCGACCCGGTCCACCAGCCGGCCGAGCACCGGACCGCCGCCGGCGGCGGCGATGGCGAACGCTCCGGCGGCCAGGCCGACGAAGTCGTAGCTCGCGCCCGCCTGCCGCAGGACCAGCGGGATCGCCAGCGCCGCCATCGCGCTGGGCAGCCTCCCGACCAGGGTCCCCAGCAGCAGCCGGGTCACGTACGGGGCCTGGAGCAGGCTGAAATAGCCCATCACTCGCCCCGCAGGTGCAGATGGAGCGCCACCGGTCGGTTCTTGCGCAGTTGCAGCTCGATGTCCCCGATCCCCTCGATGCGGTGGTGCGGCCGGCCCTGGGACAGGACGATCCGCCCGTCGGTGGCCAGCAGGTCCGGCACGTCCAGCAGGTGGACCGCCGTCGGCTGCCCCTGCTCGTCGAAGGTCAGCGAGACCGGCCCGCGGAAGCCGACCCGGACGACCGGCTCCTCGGCGTCACCGCGGGGCTCCTCCACCGACAGGAAGCGGGTACGCGGATCCCACCGGACCCGCGAGCCGGCGGCCTGCCCCCTGTCCCACTCGGCTCGGAACCCGGCGGCGAACCGGTGCAGCAGCAGCGCCCGGTCGGCCGCCATCCGGCGCGCGGGCTCCGTGAGCATGTCCTGCTCCAGCCGGATCAGCTTCTCGTAGAGATGGGCCAGCACCGACGAGGTCTCACCCTCCTCGTAAACCTCCTTGAGAGCGGTCGCCGGGTCCCACAGCGGCTCGCCGAGCAGCCCGCCGTAGGCGAAGGCCCGGCCGATGCCGATGGCCCCCATCGCGTCGAGGTTGTCGGCGTCGTGCACCGCCGCGGCGATCGCGCACCCGTCGTCGAGCTCCTCCTCGGCGAAGCGGTAGCGGCCCGTCAGCTCGACCGCGCGCAGGATCGGCGGATGCCAGTCCTGCGGCACTCCGCACCCCTCCAGCACGTCCAGCACGGCCGCGCAGGCATCCTCGGGCCGGATGGGCCGCCGGTTCTGCCGGGCCTCCTCCACCCGGTGATAATCATGAACGTACGCCGCCACCTGCGCGATGCACGGGTCGGCGCCCGTCCGGACCGCGATCTCCCCCGCCAGGGCGGCGACCCGGTCGACGTGGCCGATGTCGTGGGCCGAATCGGCGGTCGCGAAGTCGACGACCACCCGGGCCCGCACCTTCTCGAGAATCGCATTCACCGCTGTCCGTACTCCTCACGCCAGCGCTGCGCCAGCTCCTGCTGCAGCCCCGGGTCGAGGCGGTGCAGCCCCGGCGCCCAGGTCTGCCGAGCCAGCTCACGCGTGCACAAATACAGCTCGGTGTAGACCAGGTCAAGGACCGATCCGAGGATGCTGTGCTCCATGAAGTTCACGGGCTTGCCGTCGTTGAGCAGATAGACGGTGCGGTCGGCCACCCGCAGTTCGAGCACCTCGTCGACCTCGGCCGACGTCGACGCTGCGCGGCGCAGGCCCTTGACGTCGAACTCCACCTGCTTGGAGCTTCCGCTGGCCAGCACGACGCCGTCGCGCAGGTGCGGCACGTCGGCCGTGGTGAGGGCACGGTGGCCGGAGACGCCGATGATCACCTCGGCCCAGGAGAGCAGGTCCTGGCGCGGGCCCACGCGGAATCCGTGCACCAGGGCGGCGGACATCCGGATGTCGTCGGGATCGTAGACGGCGACCTGGACTCCGGTGCGTCGCAGGTGCTCGGCCAGGGCCGTTCCTATCCCGCCGTAGCCGAGCACGAGGACGCGGCGTTCGCTGAGGAGCCGGTAGAAGCGCAGCCGCAGGAGGCGTTCGACGCTGTAGGCCACGGACCGCCCGACCTGGACGTCCTCGAGGGCCTTCAGCGGGCTGTCGGCGATGGTGAACACCGGCAGGGGAAGCGGCGCGGCGCGCTCGTACTGCCACTGTCCTTGCTTGGTGTCCTCCACGATGCCGCGAAAGCCCGGCACCCCGGCCAGGTCCCGCACCGCCCCGGCGCAGTATCCGCCGACCTCCTGGATCATCACGGGCGGCCCGCCCTGCCGCGCGGCCCGCTGGGCGGCGGCGACCGCCATGGGCCCGACCTCCTCGATCGAGGCCGGCATGCTCACCGGAAGGTCTCCCAGCAGCGACAGCGCCTCCGGCTGGGCGCTGTAGGGCACCGGCACGATCTGGGCGAGCTCGGTGGATCGGCTCAGCGACCGCACGTACGGCACCGCGGTGTCGAGCAGGTGCGCGATCAGGATCGTGCGGGCGGGCGGCATCGGCCAGTCGGCCTGGGCGCTGCGCAGCACGGGCAGGTCGCAGGCACGCGACGCGTGCCCGGCGCGTGAGGGCAGGGGCTGGCGCTCGAGAATCGATGTCATGGGAGGTCCCCCTCGGAGAGATGGAGAGATTGCGGCGCGGCTCGACGCCGGGCGGGCGGCTTCAGACCGCCTGGAGCCGGTTCAGGCCGGTCACGGCCATGGCGGGCAGGTGCGCCGGGCGCAGTTCGATCTCGCCGATCGCGGTGTCGGCGGGTGCTTCGACAACCCACCGCACGGCTTGGGCGACAGAGGACGTCGACAGCTTGAACGGTGAGTCGTCACCGATCTCGTTGGCGATCGCGCCGGGATTGATCAGCGTGGTGCGGACCCCGTTCGGTCGCTCTTCCAGCAGAAGCACCTCGGCCAGCGCCTTCAGGGCCGCCTTGCTGGCGCAGTAGGCCCCGCCGCCCTCGAAGTAGCGGCTCCCGGCGTGGCTGCCCATCAGGACGATGCTGCCCTTGCGCGGGCGCAGGTACGGCAGGGCCGCCTGGAGCAGCGGCAGCACGGAGACGATGTTGACGTCGAACGCGGCCCGCCAGTCGGGCAGGCTGAGCGTGCCGATCCTGCCCAGTGACCGCGCCACCGCGTTGACGACGAGCGCGTCGATCCGCCCCCGCCGGCGCGCGACCGTCTCGACGGCGGCTGTCACCGCATCGGCCGACTCCAGGTCGCACCGGGCTTCGGGAAGCCAGGACCGCCCCGCCGAGGTGCGGTTGAGCCCCCATACGTCCCAGCCGCCCGCGTGGAGCTCCGCGGCGATGGCCAGGCCGGTGCCCCGGTTCGCCCCGGTCACGATGGCGACCGGGCGGTGCGCCTCCGTCATGCCGGGAGCCTGCCGACCAGCTCGGACCAGACGGAGACGATGTGCTCGTGGCCGGCCCCCTGCCGGAACAGGTCCTTGTCCAGAGAGTTGCCCTGGCGATCGCGCAGCCGCATGCAGTCGGGCGATATTTCGGAGTTGATGATGAGATCGCCTTCGGACCTCGGGCCGATGATCAGGCAGAAATCCCAGAGTTCGAGCGGCTCCAGCCACTTGCGGAGGCAGTCATTGCATTCTCGGGCAATGCGGCGGAACTCCTCGACATCCACTCCGTAGGCCCACAGATAGTCTTCGCCGATGGGCTGATCCTCGGGATCGATCCGGAAGTCGAACTTCACCACCGGAGGATGGAAGACATGGCCTTCGGGGAAGAGACCGGGATACTTGCGGACGGTCGATCCGACGGACCGGTTTTTGACGATGACCTCGAAGGGCGGAGCCGGCACGTAGTCGGCGAGATAGGTGGTCTCGCCGAGCCGCTCCCTGAACACCGTGCGGATGCCGGAGGCGTGCAGCGCGCGGGCCGCACGCTCGTAGAAGTCGAGGCGCAGGCGCGCGGTCGCCGGCACGAGCTCGTCGCGGTCGAAGGTGTGGCTGCGCAGGCTGGGGATCAGTTCGACCATGCAGGTGCCGTCGTCGCGCCGCCAGATCCGTTTGCTGCGACCTTCGACGGCAGGCGGCCCGGTCATGCCATTCTTTGGAGGGGTCACAGAACAGCATGGTCATTCTTCTGACTGGCGATGTCAAGCACAATTCAGCCGGGAAATCTTCGGCCCTTTCCGGAGATATTCACAGATCAGGCTATTTTTATTGTCGCCCGCCTTCGCCTCAACGGACAAGCGAAATACGCGTCGATATCCGCTTTAAGCGGTAGGGCCGCATGAGCCTCAGGATCGCCGCGGCGGGCTAACGTCGCGGCGTCTCGGCCCGATAACGCACCAGCGGCCCTTGCCGACCAGCCGTGCCGAGGAGACAGCCCATGAGCGACGATGTACGCGTCACGATCGAAGCGGTTCCCCGCACGGGCCTGACCGCGCAGCGGCTGCGCCAGGCGGTCGCCGAGCACCCGGACGCGCTGGCCGCGCTCGAGGTCGCCGACCCCGAGCGGCTCACCGTGGCCTTCGCGCCCGGCCTCGGCCACGACCCCGGGGAGAACGCCCCGTTCCAGGCCACCGTGTTCGACCCGGTCGGCAACCGCGCCGTCGAGCTGCGCGGCACCCTCGACCGGCCCGAACGCGCCGAGCTGCGCCCCAGCGCCTACCGGCCGCAGCCCAGCCGCGAGGAGCTGTCGGCCGCCGCCGATATCCTGCGCGCCGACCCGGGCTTCCCGGCCGGCGAGGACGTGGTCGTCTACCGGCCCATGCCGCCGCTGGCCGACCTGGAGAACCCCGACGGCACCACCGTGCGCCGCCCCACCCTCGGCGTCTACACCCCCGGCGAGCCCACCGGGCTGCGCCACCGCGTCGTCGCCGTCGACCTGGTCAACCGCGCCGTCGACTGGACGCCGTCCGGGATCAACGTGCGCATGCACCACGACTGCGAGCACAGCGTTCCCGAGGGCGTCGACGCGCTGACCGACCGCGGCGGCCCCGACCAGGTACGGGTACGCGTGCACCGCGGCTCCACCGAGCTGTGGAACCTGCTGGTGGTGCGCCCGCGCGCCTCGGCCCCGCAGAACCCCGGCGTCGGCGGCGGCGTCGAGCTGCGCGACGTGCGCTACCGCGGCCGACTCGTGCTCCGGCAGGCCCACGTGCCCGTCCTGAACGTCGAGTACGAGGAGGGCACGACCTTCCGCGACGACGCGAGCTTCGAGACCCGCTTCAACGCGGTCGGCACGGATCCGGTCGGCTGGGGGTGGCGGTTGTGCGACAGCCCGCCCCGTACCATCCTGGAACGCCCCTCGACCGACGCCGGCAACTTCCAGGGCGTGGCCTTCCACCACGACGGCGAGCAGCTGCGGATCGTCAGCGAGCTGGCCGCCGGCTGGTACCGCTACGCCAGCGACTGGCGCCTGGCCGACAACGGCGACATCAGCCCCCGCTTCGGGTTCGCCGCCACCGCCAACCCGATGACGTGCATGGTGCACCGCCACCACGCCTACTGGCGGCTCGACTTCGACATCGAGGGCTCGGGCAACGACGTGGTCGAGCAGATCGACGACACCGGCTCGATCATCCCCGAACCCGTGCCGATCATCCGCGAGACCTCCCGCAAACGCCTCCACCCCGCCCTGTACTGGCAGGTGCGCGACAAGTCCTCGGGCCGCGGCTACCAGATCCACCCCGGCGAGTTCGACGGCACCGCCGACGCCTACGGCGTGTCCGACCTGTGGTTCCTGCGCCACCACCCCCGCGAGCTCGACGACGGCAACCCCGGCCCGCGCGACCGCGCCGCGCTCAACCGCTTCCTCAACGGCGAGAGCCTCGACGGCACCAACGTCGTGGTCTGGTACGCCGGGCACTACTACCACGACCAGGCCCACCCGCAGCCGCACCAAGGTGAGCTGATAGGCCCGCAGCTGGTGCTCATCTAGCGGCTAATCTTGTCGCTCATGAGCCAGGTGGGACAGGCGACGGCGCGCGCTCTGCTGCGCAGACTGGCCGTCGAACAGGCCGAATGCAGAGTGCCGTCGCTGGCGGCGGCGATCGTGCGGGACGGGAGGCCGGCGTGGTTCGGCGGGCGCGGCCGGGTGGACGGCGCGCCGCCGACCCAGGCCACCCAGTACCGGATCGGGTCGATCACCAAGAGCATGGTCGCCGTCGTGGTCATGCGGCTGCGCGACGAGGGCGCGCTGCGGCTGTCCGACCCGCTGGAGGCGCACCTGCCGGGCACCCCGCTGGGCCACCTGACCATCGCCCAGCTGCTGTCGCACACCGCCGGCCTGACCGCCGAGCCGCCCACCGCCTGGTGGGAGCGCACCCCCGGCGTCCCCGTCGCCGAGCTGCTGGAGCGCCTCGGGCCCGACGAGCTCAAGCACCGGCCCGGGCGGCGCTTCCACTACTCCAACGTCGGCTTCGCCCTGCTGGGCGAGCTGGTGGGCAGGCTGCGCGGCACCACCTGGCTCAAGGCGCTGCAGTCGGAGGTGCTCGACCCGCTCGGCATGAACGACACCACCGCCCGGCCGCGCATCCCGCACGCCACGGGATACGCCGTCCACCCGTACGCCGACGTGGTGCTGGCCGAGCCGGAACACGACGCCGAGGCGATGGGGCCGGCCGGGCAGCTGTGGTCCACGCCGCACGACCTGGCGCGATGGGCCGCGTTCCTGGGCGGCGACACCGCGGGGGTGCTGTGCGGCGACACGCTGGCCGAGATGCGCGAGCCGGTCGGGGTGGACGACGGGGACTCCTGGACCGTCGGGTTCGGGCTGGGCCTGCAGCTGTCGCGCCCCGGCGGGCGGCGGCTGGCGGGGCACTCCGGGTCGATGCCGGGGTTCCTGGCCACGGTGTGGGCCGACCCGGCCGACGGGGTGGGGGTGCTGTTCATGGCCAACACCACCTCGGGGATGAACGGCTCGCTGCTGACCGACCTGCTGGACATCCTGGAGGAGTACGAGCCGCGCCTGCCGGACGAGTGGCAGCCGGTCGCCGCCGATCCCGGGCTGCTGGCGCTGACGGGGCTCTGGCATTGGGGGCCCAAGCCGTACACGCTGCGGCTGCTGCCCGAGCGCGCGCTGTCGCTGGAGCCGGTCGGGGGCGGCGGGCGGGCCTCGCGGTTCGTGCCGCAGGCCGACGGGACGTGGCTGGGGCTGGACGGCTACTACGCCGGGGAGACGCTGCGGGTGGCCGCCGACCACCTCGACCTCAACACGTTCATCTTCACCCGCACCCCGTACGACCCGCAGGCGCCGGTGCCGGGCGGGCCCGGCGACTGGCACGCCTGAGGGACGGGCACGCGGCCGCGGAGGTGGCAGCATGGTCGTGTGCGCGTGGCGATCCTGGGGCCGCTGGAGGTCGAGTCCGCCGCGGTCGGGGGCGCCCGGCTGCGCCGGCTGCTGGTGCGCCTGGCGCTGGCGGCCGGCCGCGCCGTCACCGTCGAGGAGCTGGCCGCCGACCTGTGGCCCGAGGAGCCGCCCGCCGAGCCCGGCAACGCCCTGCAGTCGCTGGTCTCCCGCCTGCGCCGTGCGCTGCCGGAGGCGGGCGTGCTGGTGTCGGTGCCGGGCGGCTACCGGCTGGAGGCCGACACCGACGCGGGCGAGTTCGATCGGCTCACCGCCCGGGCCAGGCAGCACGGCGACCCGGCGGTCAGGGCCGAGCTGCTGGAGCAGGCCCTGCGCCTGTGGCGGGGGGCCGCGCTGGGCGAGGTGGCGGCGGCCCCGTTCGCGCTGGGGTACGCCACGCGCCTGGAGGAGGCCCGCCTGACGGCCGTCGAGGACCGCGCGGAGGCCGAGCTGGCCCTGCTCACCCGGCCGGAACCGCGAGAACCGCCAGGAGGGCTGGCGGCTCTGGCGAGCGAGCTCGGCGAGCTGGCCGCCCGCCACCCCCTGCGCGAGCGCCTGCACGCCCTGCGCGTCCAAGCGCTGCACGCCGACGGCCGGCGGGCCGAGGCGCTGGCCGCCTACGAGGAGTGCCGCCGCCACCTGGCCGACCAGCTCGGCACCGACCCCGGCGCCGAGCTGCGCGAGATCCACCTGGCCGTGCTGCGCTCCGAGCCGCCCCGCCCGCCGCGGACCAACCTGCGCGCCCCGCTGACCAGCTTCGTCGGCCGCGACGCCGAGCTGGCCCGCGTCCGCCGGCAGCTGCGCGCCGGCCGGCTGGTCACCCTGGTGGGCCCCGGCGGCGCGGGCAAGACGCGGCTGGCCACCACCGTCGCCGCCGAGCTCCTGGGCGAGTGCGGCACCGTCTGGCTGGTCGAGCTGGCCCCCGTCACCGACCCTGGCGACCTGCCCCAGGCCGTGCTGGCCGCCCTGGGCAACCATTCGGTGATCGGCCACCCCATCCGTCCGGTCGACACCACCGCCGCCCTGGTCGAAGCCCTGTCGGCCGGGCAGGTGCTGCTGGTGCTGGACAACTGCGAGCACCTCGTCGAGGCAGCCGCCCACCTGGCCGAGGAGCTGCTGGGCCGCTGCCCCGCACTGCGCGTCCTGACCACCAGCCGCGAACCCCTGGGCATCCTCGGCGAGACCCTCAGCCCCGTGCCGCCCCTGCCGCCCGAACCGGCCGTGCGGCTGCTGGCCGAACGCGCCGCCGCCGGCAATCCCGGCCTGAGCATCGAACCCGCCGTGGCCGCCGAGATCTGCCGTCGCCTCGACGGGCTGCCGCTGGCGATCGAGCTGGCCGCCGCCCGGCTGCGCACCCTGACGCCCCGGCAGCTGGCCGCCCGGCTCGACGACCGCTTCCTGCTGCTGACCGGCGGCAGCCGTACGGCGCTGCCCCGCCACCAGACGCTGCGCGCGGTCGTCGCCTGGAGCTGGGACCTGCTCAACGGCCCCGAGCGCCGGCTGGCCGAGCGGCTGGCGGTCTTCGCCGGCGGGTTCGACCTGGCCGCGGCCGAGCACGTCGGCGGCAGCCTCGACCTCGTCGCCGCTCTGGTGGACAAATCCCTCGTCCAGCCCGCCGACGACGGCCGCTACCGCATGCTCGAGACCATCAGGGAGTACGGGCTCGAACGCCTGGCCGCCGACGGCCGCATCGCCGCCGTCCGCGCCCGGCACGCCGCCTACTTCCGCGACCTGGCCGAACACGCCGAGCCGCGGCTTCGCGGCCGTGACCAGCTCGCCTGGATCGCCCGCCTGCTGGCCGACCACGACAACATCCTGGCCGCGCTGCACCACGCCGTCGACAGCGCCGACGGCGCCACCGCGATCCGCCTGGCCGCCGCCATGGGCATCTTCTGGACCATCCGCGGCACCCGCGCCGAGTCGGCCGGCTGGATCAGGCGGGCGCTGGACGTACCCGGTGGGACGCCCACGCGGGAGCGGCTGATCGCCAGCGCCGTCTACATCATCAACGCCAGCCTTGACGGCGGCCACACCATGGTCGCCTCGGCCGCGCGCGAGCTGCGCCGGGCCGCGAGCCTCCAGGACGGGGAGGAGGCCGGACATCCGGTGCTGGCGATGCTGCAGCCGGCGCTGGCGCTGTTCACCGACGACGCCGAGCTCGGCTTCGCCGTGATCGAGCAGCGGCTGGCGCACCCCGACCCGTGGACGCGCGGCATGCTCTACGTGACCAGGGCCGCGCTGAAGGAGAACGGCGGCGACATGGCCGGCTCGCGGGCCGACCTGCTGGCCGGCTGCGCCGAACTGCGGCAGGCCGGCGAACGGTGGGGGTTGTCGATGGCGCTGACGTCGCTGGCCGAGACGCATGCCGTGTTCGGGGACTTCGGCCAGGGGCTGGAGGCGATGGACGAGGCCGTACGGCTGCTGCTCGAGCTCAACCCCGAGGCCGACGTCGCCCACCAGCGGGTCTGGCAGGCCTCCATCCTGGTGCGCCAAGGGGATGTGGGTCGAGCCAGGGCCGTGCTGCGAGGGCTGATCGACGCGCCGGAGGGCCGGGAGACGCCCGCCCGCAACGTCGCGTTCGCGCAGGTCGAGCTGGGCCACCTGGCCCGCCAGGAGGGAGACCTGCGGGCCGCCGAGCGCTACTACGCGGCGGCCGGGCACGCGATGGAGGACGGGAGGGCGATCGCGCCGCAGTTCCGGGCGCTGCTGCTGGTCGGGCAGGCCCACCTGGCGGTGGCCACGCACGACCACCAGGCGGCGGCCCGCCACGCGGAGCGGGCGGCCGAGCTGGTCACGGCGGCGGCCGACATGCCGGTCCTGGCGCGGGTCGCGGTGGCCGTGGCCGAGCTGCGCGCGGCGCGCGGGGACCTGCTGCCGGGCGCCACCGCGCTGGGCGCCGCCGAACAGCTGCGCGGCGCGCCCGATGCCGCCAACCCCGACGTGGCCCGCGTGGCGGCGCGCCTGCGCGACGACCTCGGCGAGGAGGCTTTCGCCGCGGCCTTCGCCCGCGGCCGCGCCCTCGACCGCGCCCGTGCCGTTGAGCTGGCCGCCGGAGGTCCATGGTGAGGTACGTCTACGCGGGCGCCGCCGTGCACGTCCCGGCGCCGCCGGAGCAGGTGTTCGCGCTGATCACCGACTGGCCGCGGCACCGGGAGTGGATGTTCATGACCGACGCCCGCCAGGTCGGCGAGCACGCGGTCGAGGCCTACACCGGAGTGCGGCCGTTCGGATTCCTGGACACCATGACGATCACGACCTGGCAGCCCCCGTTCCTGGTGCTGGTCACCCATACCGGCCGGTTCGTCCGCGGCCAGGGCGCCATCCGGATCCGGCCCCAGGACGGCGGCAGCCGCGTGATCTGGGCCGAGCGGCTGCAGGTGCCGTTCGGGCCGCTGGGCCGGGCCCTGTGGCCGCTCGCCCGCCCCGTCGGCGTCGCCCTCCTGCGCCACTCGCTGCACAATCTGTCCGCCCTGCTGGCCCCGGGACCCCAGGCACCGCGCCTGAACCCGTGAAGGTCAGGTGTGAACCGCCTGGCGGGCCACCGCGGCGGCGAAGGCGGAGATCACCGGGTGCGCGCGCCGCCCGTCCCCCGACAGCTCCGGCTGGAACAGCGTGCCCAGGAAGAACGGGTGACCGGGCAGCTCGGCCGCCCGCACCGCCCCGTCGTCGGCGTGCCCTGAGAACACCAGCCCGTGCTCGGCCAGCGTCCGGGTGTAGGTCTCGTTGAGCCCGTAGGAGCAGACGTAGGACTCCATCGTGACGGACTCACCCATGATCTGCTCCATCAGCGTCCCGGGCGAGATCCGCACCCGCCCCTCGTGCCCGGCCAGCGAGCACGCCAGCGGCGTCAGCAGGAACTCCCGCGCGTCCGGCTCGTTCTCGGCGTGCGCCACGTCCAGCCCGCACACGTGCCGCGCGTACTCCAGCAGCATGTGCTGGAACCCCGCGCAGGTGCCCAGGAGCGGGATCCGATGCTCGCGGGCGACGCGCGCCGCCTCCACGGCGCCCTCCTCGTCCCGGTACGGGCTGCCGGGCACGATCCAGATGCCGTCGAAGCGCTCCAGGCCGGACACGTCGGTGGTGGCGATCCAGTACGGGTCGAGCGCGATGCCGTCCCGCTCCCGCAGCGCCTCGACGACCAGCGGGATCCGGGCATGCGAGCGAACACTGGGGGACCGATCCCCCACAAGGGCGATTTTCATGCCCTCATCCTGAGGGCCACCCCTGGTTAAGCGCCAACGATGATTTGTGGACCTGCTATAAGCAACACTGATGGATCCTCATTTGCTGACCACGTTCGTGACCGTCGCCCGGCACGGCTCGTTCTCCGCGGCCGCCGCCGAGCTCGGCTACACCCAGTCGGCCGTCTCCCAGCAGATCGCCGCGCTGGAGGCCGACCTCGGCCTGCCGCTGCTGCTGCGCCGCCCGGTCGAGCCCACCGAGGCCGGCCGGCGGCTGCTGGAGCACGCCGGGCCGCTGCTGCTGCGCCACCGCGCGGCCCGCGCCGACGTGCTGCGCGCCGCCGCCCGGCCCGGGCACCGGCTGCGGCTGGCCGCCACCCCGCTGGCCGTCAACCCCGTCGTGGCCGCCCGGCTGGCGCGGGCGCGTGCCGGGAACCCGCGACTGGAGGTGAGCCTGCACGCCTGCGGGCGCGACCAGGCCGTCGCGATGGTCGCCGAAGGGCGGGCCGACCTGGGCCTGGCCGACGGGCTGGCCGCCCCGTCCGACCCGCTGCGCCTGCTGGACGCCGGGCCGATGACGGCCGTAGGGGTGAGCGAGGAGGAACTGGTCGTGGCCCTGCCCGCCGGTCATCCCCTGGCCGGGCGGGCGGCGCTGGCGCTGGCCGACCTGGTGGACGCGCGCTGGCTGCAGACCCCGCTGTGCCCGCTGGCCCGGCTGCGCGACCTGGTGGGCGACGGGTTCCCGGTGGGGCTGGACTATCACGGGGACAACGTGCACACCGTGCTCAACCTGGTCGCCGCCGACCACGGCCTGACCCTGCTGCCCGCCTCCGCCCTGTCCGGCGCCGCGCGCGGGGTACCGCTGGCCGCGCCCCGGCTGGTGCACCGCGTCGAGCTGCTGCACGGCGCCCTGCCCCCGGGCCCGGCGGCCGACCTGGCCGCAGTCCTGTCCGGCTGACAGCGATCTGTGCGCGCGCTGACAGCGGCGCCTTCGAGGATGGTTCACATGAACGCCTTCGAACTGGCCGCCGGCCTCGTCGGCCGGCCCGACGTGATCTTCCTCGACGAGCCCACCACCGGCCTGGACCCGGCCAAGCGCGAAGACGTGTGGGCCATCGTCCGCCGCCTGGTCGCCGACGGCGTCACCGTCCTGCTCACCACCCAGTACCTGGAGGAGGCCGACGCGCTGGCCGACGCCATCTCGGTCGTCGACCACGGCAAGGTGATCGCGCACGGCACCGCGGCCGAGCTCAAGCGCGTCGTCGGCGGCCAGACCGTGCTGGTGCGCCCCGCCGACCCCGCCCGGGTGGACGAGGCCGCCGCCATCGTCGCCGCCGTGGCCGGCCGGCCCGCCGAATCGCCCGGCCGCGACGTCGTCACCGTCCCGGTGGACGGCGACGCCGCCTTCACCGAGATCGTCGCCAGGCTGGCCGCCGCCGGCGTCGCCGTCAACGAGCTGTCGCTGCGGCTGCCCAGCCTGGACGAGGTGTTCTTCACGCTCACCGGCCACCACACCGAGCGGGAGGCCGCGGCATGAACCCCATCGCCGTACGAGAGGAGACGCTCCCCCCTCAGCCGGCCCGCCCGGCGGCCCCGGCGCGCCCCGAGCGGCGGCCGTTCGGGCTGGCCCGCCACAGCCTCGCCCTGGCCCGCCGCAGCGTGCTCAAGACGCTGCGCACGCCCGAGCAGTTGCTGGACGTCACCCTGCAGCCGATCATCTTCGTGCTGATCTACGTGTTCCTGCTGGGCGGCGCCGTGGCCGGCTCGACCCACGACTACCTGCAGTTCCTGCTGCCCGCGATCCTGGTGCAGACGGTGCTGTTCGGCGGGATGGCCACCGGAGTCAGCCTCAACACCGACATCAAGAAGGGGGTGTTCGACCGCTTCCGCAGCCTGCCGATCGGGCGCTCGGCCCCGCTCATCGGGTCGATGCTCGGCGATCTGATCCGGTATCTGGTGGCGGTGGTGGTGCTGCTCGGGTTCGGCTTCGCGCTGGGGTTCCGCGCGCGGACCGGGCCACTGGAGGTGCTGGCGGCCTGCCTGCTGACGGTGTTCTTCGCCTTCTGCGTGAGCTGGGCGTTCGTGCTGCTGGGGGTGCTGATGCGCGAACCCGGCGGGGTGCAGGGGATGGCGTTCATGGTGCTGTTCCCGCTGACGTTCGGCACCAGCATGATCACCCCGAAGAGCACCCTGCCGGGCTGGCTGCAGGCCTGGCTGGACATCAACCCGGTCAACCACGCCATGAACGCCTCCAGGGCGCTGATGCTGGGCGGGCCGGCGGGGGCGTCGGTGTGGTGGACGCTGGCCTCCGGCGCGCTGTTCCTGGCCGTCTTCGCCCCGCTGGCCGTGGCCGCCTACCGCCGCCGCGCCTGACGGCTCACCCGCTGACCAGCGCCGCCGGGTCACGCTCCGGCGGGCCGGCGGGCCACCACTCCTCCTCGACCCGGGTGAAGGGGTACCAGCGGCCGTCGCGGCCGTAGCGCAGTTGCAGGGGGCCGAGGGTCCAGCGGTTGCGCCACGCCTCCAGCGGCGGCGGCTGCTCGCCCTCCCAACCGGCCTCCAGCAGGGCCTGCGACCTGGCCAGATCCTGGCGGGGCGGCGTCCAGGCGTGCTCGAGCACCTCCAGGCCGTGCGCGCCGCCGTACCGCCACGCCTGCACGGGCGCCTCCAGCCCGAGGTCAAGGTCGTGCTCGGCGGCCAGGCGGACGCGGTCCTGGTATTCGGACAGCTCCGGCAGCCGCCCGTGCAGCAGCACCTCGCGCGCCCGCCAGGCGGCCGAGGCGATGAGCACCCCCAGGGCGGCCACGTCCACGCCCGGCGCCGGGTCCAGCACGGGCGGAGCGAAGGCGGCCTCGAACGGCGGGGGCTCGGGCAGCGCGGCCACGCCCGCCGCGAACGCCTCCACCGCCGGCACCCCCGCGGCGGCAGCCGGCTTCTTCGGGGCCTCGCGCCCCTGCAGCGCCTCCAGCAGCTCCTGCTCTCCGCGCCCGCGCATCAGCAGCAGCACGAACGGGTCCGCGTCCAGCAGCCACGACGCCTGGTAGCACAGGGCGGCGGCGTGCTTGCACGGATGCCCCCAGTCCGGGCAGGAGCACTCCGGCTCCAGATCGCCGACGGCCGGCAGCAGCGGCACGGCGGCGTCCTCGGCGGCCTCCACCAGGTCGTGCGGCATGTCGCGGTCGAGCAGGGCCGCGATGTGCCCGCTCTTGGCGGCCACCTGGTCGAGGAAACGTTCCCAGGCGGCCTCGGTGAGCTGCTCGACGCGTACGACGGTGTCGTACTCGCTCTCGGTCACGGCGGCGATGCGGCCGGGGCTGACGGTGATGGGGCCGACCTGGCCGGTCTTGGCGTACGCGCGGCCCTTGCGCAGCAGCCCCTGATCCAGCGAGGTGTCCTCCATGGCCTTGACCCAGGCCCGCCCCCACCAGGAGGTGGCGAAACGGGCTCCGGCGCGTTGCGGCGGGAAGGCGGCGAAGCCGCGGGCGGCGGTCATCTGAGCTCCACGAGGGCGGCGAGTTCGGCGTCGGTCAGCTCGGTCAGGGCGGCTTCCCCGGAGGACAGCACGGCCTCGGCCAGCGCGCGTTTGGCGCCGAGCATCTCGGCGATGCGGTCCTCGATCGTGCCCTCGGCGATCAGCCGGTGCACCTGGACGGGCCGGGTCTGGCCGATGCGGTAGGCGCGGTCGGTGGCCTGGTCCTCGACGGCGGGGTTCCACCAGCGGTCGTAGTGGATGACGTGGTCGGCGCGGGTGAGGTTCAGGCCGGTGCCGGCGGCCTTCAGCGACAGCAGGAACACCGGCACCCGGCCCTCCTGGAAGCGCTCGACCATCTCCTCGCGGCGGGCGACCGGGGTGCCGCCGTGCAGCAGCTGGATGGCCACGCCCCTGGCGGTCAGGTGGCGTTCCAGCAGGCGGGCCATGGTGACGTACTGGGTGAACACCAGCACCGCGCCGTCCTCGGCCACGATGGTGTCGACCAGCTCGTCCAGCAGCTCCAGCTTGCCCGAGCGGCCGGCCAGGCGCGGCGCGGCCTCGTGCAGGTACTGGGCGGGGTGGTTGCAGATCTGCTTGAGGCCCGTCAGCAGCTTGACGATCAGGCCGCGCCTGGCCATGCCGCTCGCGTCGGCGATCTGGGCCATGCTCTCGCGGACGACGGCCTCGTACAGGCCGGCCTGCTCGGTGGTGAGCGCGACCGGGCGGTCGGTCTCGGTCTTGGGCGGCAGCTCCGGCGCGATGCCGGGATCGCTCTTACGCCGCCGCAGCAGGAACGGCCCCACCAGCCGCGACAGGCGTTCGGCCGCCTCGCCGTCGCCGGACTCGACCGGTTTGGCCCACCGCGCCCTGAACCTGCCCAGCGGGCCCAGCAGCCCCGGCGTGGTCCAGTCGAGGATGGCCCACAGCTCCGACAGGTTGTTCTCCACGGGGGTGCCGGTCAGCGCGACGCGCGCCGCGGCCGGGATCTCGCGCAGCGCCTTGGCGGTGCCGGAGGCGGGGTTCTTGACATGCTGGGCCTCGTCGGCCACCACCAGGCCCCACGGGTGCGCGGCCAGGCGGGCCGCGTCCAGGCGCATGGTGCCGTACGTGGTCAGCAGGAACCCCTCGTCAGGCAGCGTGCGCTGCGCCCCGTGGAAGCGGCGCACCGGCACGCCCGGCGCGAACTTGCCGATCTCCCGCTCCCAGTTGCCCAGCAGCGAGGCGGGGCAGACCACGAGCGTGGGGCCGGCGTCGGCACCCGAGCGGTGCAGGTGCAGGGCGATCAGCGTGATCGTCTTGCCCAGGCCCATGTCGTCGGCCAGGCAGCCGCCCAGCCCGAGCGAGGTCATCTGGGCCAGCCAGCGCAGCCCGGCCAGCTGGTAGTCGCGCAGTGTCGCCGCCAGCCCTTCTGGAGGGCCGGCGTCGGCGGGTTCGGCCAGGCGTTCGCGCAGCTCGCGCAGCCAGGCGGTGGGCTCCACGGCGACCTGCTCGCCCTCGACCTCGACCGCGCCGGTCAGGGCCGCGCCCAGCGCCTCGATGCCGGTCAGGGGCTTGAGGTCGCGCTGGCGAGCCTTGCGGGCCAGGTCGGGGTCGATGAGGACCCACTGGTCGCGCAGCCGCACCACCGGGCGGTGGGCCTCGGCGAGCCGGTCCATCTCGGCCGCGCTCAGGCGCTCGCCGCCGAGTGCGAGCTGCCAGTTGAAGCTGGTCAGACGGGATCGAGCTCGACAAGCTCAACCCCGCCGACCAGGCGGACCGGCGTACGCTGCTCGAGATCGACCACGGCGACGCGATCGACCAGGAGCAC
>NZ_JBSGFQ010000174.1:0-19513 GCF_053603495.1 Nonomuraea sp. NPDC004186
ACGGCCACATACTCCGCCAGGGTGCCGTCGCGGGTCCAGTCCGTGAGGCCGAACACCCGCTGTCCCACCGACCTGCCCCTGGTGCCGTAGCCGAGGGCGGTGACCACTCCGGCCAGCTCGTGCCCGGGGATCGATGGTGTTCGGTCACGGTCGAGGCGATCGGTCCAGGTCGAGGGCCATGCCATCTCGGTCGGGACGAATCCCGACGCATGAACCTGAACGACGACGTCGTTCAGCGCTGCCTGCGGCTCGGGCCGTTCCACCAGCGTCATCCCGGCCGTTCCCGCGGCCTTATCCGTCACCACAATCGCCTTCATCCGGAATCCCCCTATGTCCAGCCCTCGCCTACACGCGTCCGCGTATGACGTCATCTCCCGGACGAGGTCGTACCCGGACACAAGTGGACCTTCACCGACAGACAGCGCCCGGCACGGCCCGGCACCCGCCGGCCGGTCAAGACACTCATGGTGCGGATGGCTCGGGAGAACCCGACCTGGGGATAGGCGGATTCAGGGCGAGTTGGCCTGGCTGGGCCGACCTGGCGGCAGTTCCTGGCCGCTCAGGTCCACGCGATCAACGCGTGCGACTTCCTGGTGGTCGAGACGGTATTGCTCAAACGGCTGTATGTGCTGGTCTTCATCGAGCACGGCACTCGGCGGCTGCATCTGGGTGGGGTAACCGCGCGTCCGACCGGGGCGTGGACGGTCCAGCAGGCCCGCAACCTCGTCATGGACCTGGGGGAGCGCATCGCCGAGCTGCGGTTCTTGATCCACGATCGCGATCCACTCTTCTCCTCCGCGTTCAGAGAGGTGTTCGCGGCCGAAGGGTTTCGGATCATCGCCACCATGCCGCAGACACCGAGGATGAACGCCATCTGCGAGCGGGTCATCGGCACCCTGCGCCGCGAACTGTTGGACCGGATGCTGATCCTCCACGAACGCCATCTGGCCCAGGTGCTTCGCGAGTACCTGATTCCCTACAACGGGCACCGGCCGCACCAGTCCCGGCAACAACGTCCCCAGACACCGCACCGCGGCCCGCCCGCGACGTGACCGACCTCAACGCCCTGCGATCCATCCACCGAAAACCCGTCGTCGCGGGCATGATCAGCGAATACCGCCACGCCGCTTAACCGCAGCTCAGCCTACGTAACTCAATATTCGAGCGGCACAGGATGAGTCTGGCCAGGTTCCGTACTCGTGCCATAAGGGCGACAGCACTGAGCCATCGAGCGAGAAGAAAGGCACAACGGTCTCCGCGCCGAACGTGTGGAGACCGCCGGGCCCGGCCCAGCCGACCCGCTTATCCCTACCCACCCGAGCCCGCAGCTCGACGAGGCGCTTTCAACGTAACGCGACGATCTGGACGGCATACTGATCCCCGGCGGTTTCGGTTACGCCGCGCGGGTGCCCGTCCTGGAATGGCTCAGCCAGGACGCGCAGGTGCGGCACGTGTCGTGGAACCTCACAGGTGGGAGATTTCTGGAGTACGTGGCCAACAGGTGGCGGCTTGCCATGATCCCGGAACTGGATCCGCACGCGCTGCACGGCGCCGACCCTGCCGCACTCGTTGGCCGGCGCAAGCGGCAGCCATCATGGAGGTCATCGAGGCGCGTACCGGCACTCTGGGTCGGGCCGCGTCCCGCCGCGACCTCAACTGCGCGTGCGGTTCAGCATGACCAGCCCGGCGATGAACGACCCGAGCAGGACCGGTGACAGAACCGCGAGGGCGCCCCACACAACGAGGCCGAGATAGCCGAGCGCGGACGAACCGTACGTCGGGTCGGCGTCAGCGGCCGCGAACAGCCCCAGGCCGAGGACGACACCCGCCACCGTGAGCGCGATCGGCGTCCACAGGAGCACCCGGGCCCACACACGGTACGTTCGACTGTAGACACGCCGGGCCGCCGGCACATTCGGCCGCGGGGGATACCCGACGGATTCGTTCATGCCCCATTTGTACCAGCCGTGCAGGTCCCGCGCCGCCAGGGCCGGCCGTGGCGCTGCGGGGATCGTCAGTGGGGTCGCCATGGGGTACAGGTAGACGTTCGGCGCGCATCCGTACTCGCCCCGTTCCCCCGAGATGCGGTCGAAGTCGGTGAACCGGAAGGACGCGGCGCCGTCGGGCCGCATCGCGACGACGCGGTCGCGCGAAAACACCACGCCGACCGCGACGACGAGCTCAGCGCCCTCGCCGGGCCTGCACCACGTCGACCGAGGGCGTATCTGCTCCGGTGGATGACCCCAAGCTGGTCAGGTGCGGGCCCAGACGTAACGACTTGCCGCTGGCCATCCGTTCTGAGCTTCTAACCCGCGGGTGGTGGTCAGACAAGCGGCGTGGCTGCGCACCGAGCCGGATCCGATCACGGCAAACGATGGCCATGTGGGTACCCGTTGTCCAAACGATTTTGGTCCTTTTAGGTCGGCAGGCGCAGTGCTCCAGGCCAGTCGGTGAGGGCACCTTCTCCTTCCTGCGGATCCGTTCGCCGCCGCGGTATCTACCGGCGGCCTGGTGCTACGGTTGGCTCTCCAACGCACATAAGGGGACGTATGTTCGGCATTGTCCGCCCGTGTCAGCATGTCCTGTGCAAAGGGCTCTACGCGGACTGGATGGGTCACCTGTGCGGGCTCTGCCTGGCGCTCCGCGACGAGCACGGACACCTGTCGCGCCTGGTGACCAACTACGACGGCCTGCTCGTGTCCGTCCTCACCGAGGCCCAGTCGCCCACGTGCGCGTCGCGCCGGAGGGCGGGCCCGTGTGCGCTACGCGGATTCAAGGGCGCCGACGTAGTGGAGTCCGAGGGGGTACGGCTGGCGGCCTCGGTGTCGCTGCTCCTGGCGGCCGGCAAGGTGAGCGACCACGTGGCGGACGGGGACGGCGTGTACGCCCGCCGCCCGGTGGCCGCCGGCGCCACCCGCCTGGCGGGCCGCTGGTCCTCGGCCGGCACGGCCATGGCCGGCACGCTGGGGTTCGACCCCGCCCCGCTGACGGCAGCGGCCGGCCGCCAGACCCTCCTGGAACGCGCCCGCGCCCAGGCGCCCCCGGGGAGCAGCGCGGCGCCCGGGTTACGAGAGTTGACGGGGCCCACCGAGGACGCCGTCGCCGCCGCGTTCGCGCACACCGCAGTGCTCGCGGGGAAGCCGCACAACCGGGAGGCCCTGGAGGCGGCCGGTCGCGGATTCGGGAAGCTGGCACACCTGATCGACGCGGTGGAGGACCTGGCCGACGACCGGGCGTCCGGGGCGTACAACCCGCTGGCCGCCACCGGCACCGGCCTGGACGAGGCGCGCCGCCACTGCGACGCCGCGCACGCCGAGCTGCGCGCCGCCGTGGACGAGCTGGACCTGCCCCGACCTGGCCTGACGCGCGCCCTGCTGGTGCGGGAGACCGGCAGCGCCGTCTCCCGAGCCTTCGCCACCGCCGCAACCCACGGCACCGGCCACCCGCCCGGGTACGCGCCCGGCGATCCCGGCGCGCCGCCGGGAGGACGGCCGCCGAAGCAGGATCCCGGCGGGCTGCTGTCGCTGGCGTGCGCCGCACTGACCTGCTGCACGTGCGGCCTGTACCGGCCCGCCTGGGACGAGGACCGCGAGGGCTCCTTCTGCGAGCGCTTCGACTGCTCCGGCTACGACTGCTGCGGCAACTGCTGCTCCTGCTGCCCGGGCGAGGACGGCTGTTGCTGCGACGGCTGCAGCTGCGGCTGCGACTGACGCCCGCGGGAGTCACGTCAGCAAGGTCTGGGCGACAAGCCCGGTGGCCGATGCCGAAGCGCCCGGTCAGGATCGCGACCCCCGGAGCGTGCCGTCAGACCCCAGCCCCGGCGGTCAGCCGTGCTCGGTGCGTGCTCGTACGCCCCGTCACGTGCCGTCAGGGCCTGGCCCCAGCGCGGACGCGGCGTTCAGCACCGGCTGGGCCGTCTCTTGGGCAGCTTGGTGGCGGCCTCTGGCAGCACTAAGACGTAGGTGTCGGCGGTGAGCACGATGCTGGCGCGCCCGAGCATCGCCTGCACCACCTTCAGATCGGTGTGCGCGGCCAGCGCCAGCGTGGCGGCGCCATGTCGCAGATCGTGCAGCCGGACCGGGGGGCGGCAACCAGGCGGCGGAAGCGACCAGTGAGGTAGTCCGGCCGCAGCGGCGCTCCGTTTACAGTCGTGAACACGGCGCCTTTCAAGCTGCATATGAGTACTCGTGGAGAACTCCGCCGAGCCGGTCTCTTCGGCGTATGTTCAGGTCGGTGATCCGCTCGGGGTCTGTGATCGGGGCCGGGACGGGAAGCGGCGGGGCCGCTTGGGCCCGGGCTTGGTGGGCGCCGTGCTGGTTGTGGATTCGTTCATACTCGCGCAGAGCATGGCGCAGATGACGTTCGTTCCACAGCAGGCGACGGTCGAGGAGTTCGCGGCGACAGGACTGCGCCCATCGCTCCATGATCGAGTCATGGTCAACCGTTTGGATCGCGGTGAATCTGCCGTCCGCCGCGACCACGGTGCACGTGATGAGACCTGGAGCGCGGCCAGGCGAGGAAGCAGAGCACCTCGGGCTGGATCACTCGGCCGGGTGGCTGGGCACGGGCGGGGTCATGTCCGCATGACGGACGCGAGGAGCGCCAGCTTGTCGGCGCTGTCGGTGCCGGGGTCGGGGTGGAGGACGACGAGCGTCTGGCCTGTCGCGCCGCTGACGCTCAGCCTCTCCCGGTTCAGTGACAGGCCACCGACCTGGGGGTGGGGGGTGCCTTCGCATGTGTTCACGTCGTGGACCGGGATCCTGGTCCTGTCAGCCCGCATCCGCGCTCTCTCACGACAACAGCGTCCGCCGACCGCGCGGGCTACCGACGCGGTGGCGGGCGAGGGTAGTTCCGCGGATCGCTTATCACGGCGAGGGTGCGGCGCGCACCGGTGAGCCGGCTCTGTGGCCGGTACCGACAGAGCGGAACGGCGTCACCTTTGGGAAGGGTTCGGGACGGGAGTGTGTTGAGGCGAGGGTGCCGGGTGGGCTGAAGAATGTTCATCGCCGGTCGTGGAATCCGGCTGACGTGAGTGGTTCGGGACACGATGACGACGGGGTGGGTCACGCTTCGCCCCAGGAGGGATGGGAGCTGATGAGCCTTCGCCAGTTCGAGTACGCCCTGGCGGTCGCGGCGGAGGGCTCGGTGACGGCGGCGGCGGAGTTGTTGCAAGTCGCCCAGCCGTCGATGTCCCAGCAGATCCGCAACCTGGAGCGTGACCTCGGCGTGACGCTGTTCGCGCGAACGTCGGCCGGATTGGTGCCCACCGCGGTCGGCCGGGCGTTCCTGAAGGAGGCGGAGGTCGCGGTGAACGCGGCTCGGCGGGCGCGGGCAACGGCGCGGGCCGGCGCGGATGATCTGGTGGGGGAGCTGGTCGTCGCGGCGCAGCTGGGCTTCGGCACGCGGCAGTTGCCGGGCGCGCTGAGCGTGCTGCGGCGCCGCTTCCCGCGGCTGGAGGTCACCGTCTTCGAGGAGTCGAGCTCCGCTGAGCTGGATCGGCTGTGCCGCAGGGGTGCGCTGGGCCTCGCCCTGATGGCCGCGTGCGAGCGGAGCCCCGCGGACGCCCACCGCCTCGGCGAGGAGGAGTTCGTCGTGGTGCTGGGCGCCGGGCACCGGCAGCTCGCCGCGGACCGGGTCGAGCTGCGCGAGCTGGAAGGGGAGCCGTGGGTCAGGTTCGACCGCGACAGCGCACTGGACGGCGTGCTGCTGGAGGTGTCGCGGAACGACGGGTTGACCCCGGCCACGGTCGCCCGCGTGTCCCAGACGGCGACAGCCGTTCGGTGGGCCGCCCACGGCCTGGGGGTGACGCTCGTCCCGGCCTCCGCGGTGCCCCGCGGTTATGAGCACCTCGCGCGTCCGGTGTTCCCGGCTGTGTCCCAGCCTGTCATCGCCGTGGTCCGGTCCGACGCGGGCCCGGCGGCGACCGCTCTGCTGGAGCTCCTGCGTCAGGAGACCTGGGACAGCTCCGCCTCATTTCGCCGGTCAGGCGCTGGGGCCGGTGAGCTGCACGATGAGGTTGCCGCGGTGAACGCCGCCGAACAGCTCGTCCTGGGCCGTGATCGCTCGTTCCACTGAGGGTTCGAGGACGGTGTAGGGGAAGGTGATCCAGCCCGCGGTGTGCCATGAGGCGTAGTGGCCGGGCGTGGGGCCGGTCAGAGTTGGGTGACTCCGCCGTCCACGGCGAGCTCGACGCCCGCGGTGTACGTCGCGTCGAAGGCGAGGAACGCGGCCGCGGTGGCGATCTCGTCGAGGGTGCCGAAACGCCGCATGGGATTGTCCGCGACGCGCTCCGCCTTGAAGTGCTCGGCGTCCGCCTTGGTCATGGAGCGCTCCAGAATCCCCGTGTCGATGGGACCGGGGCTGATCGCGTTGACGCGAATCCTGCGCGGAAGCAACTCGCGGGAGAAGCTGCGGGCCAGGGAGCGCACCGCCGCCTTGCCGGCCGCGTAGACACTGGTGTCCAGCATGCCGACGGCGCCGGCGACCGAGGTGGTGAGGACGACGCCGGCACCCGTGTTCAGCAGCGGGGCGAGCTTCTGCACGGTGAAGAAGGCGCCCTTGACGTTGATCGCGAACAGCTCGTCGTACACCTCCTCGGTCGTCGACTCGAAAGGCGTGAGGAGCGTGATGCCCGCGTTGACGAACAGGGCGTCGATCGTGCCGAGCTCGGCCTTCACCTGGTCTGCCAGGGCGTCCAGGTTGGACAGTGAGGACACGTCGCCGCGGAAGGCCACCACGTTCTCGCCCAACCGCTCTCGTGCGGCGTCGAGCGTTGCCTGAGAACGGCCGGTGATCACCACGCGGGCTCCGCCGTCCGCCAGGAACTTCGCGATCGCGAGCCCGATGCCGCTGCCGCCACCGGTGACCACTACATTCTTGTCGCTGTATTTTTCCATGCCATTATTCCTTCGTTGTTCGATGTGAAAGTACGACGCCGAATTTCTTTTCGGCGTCAGTTCCTGGGGTATTCGCCGCCGTCCACGGAGAAATAGGTCCCGGTGAGCCAGCTCGCCCGGTCGGACACGAGGAACAGCACCGCGTTGGCGATGTCGTCAGGCCGGCCGTCGCGCCCGAGCGGGGGTGTGGCGGTCGCGCCCGATTCCGCGTTGTCGCTCGCCCACCGCCTCCGCGTCTCCTCGCCGCCGGGCGTGGCGGTCCTGCCGGGGCCCAGGGCGTTGACCCGGACGCCGAACGGGGCCAGCTCCGCGGCCAGGGCCCGGCTGTAGCTCTCCAGCCCCGCCTTCGCCGCCTGGTAGTGCGCGAACGCCGGCACCGGCGGGAGGAGCGCGGCCGTGGAGATGTGCACGATCGCCCCCGATCCCCGTTCCCGCATCCCCGGTGCCAGCAGCGAGTTCAGTCGCACCGCCGCCAGGAGGTTCAGCTCCAGCGTGTCCTGCCAGTCCTCGGCGGGGATCGTCATGGCGCTGCCGCCCGCGTTGGCCCGCGCACCACCCGCGTTGTGGACCAGGATGTCCACCCCGCCGAGCGTCTCCTGCACGGCCGTGGCCAGCGCCTCCGTCCCGGCCTGTGTCCGGATGTCGGCCGTCACGAAGGCGGCTCCCTCCGGCGCCGTGTACGTGGTCGACCTGGCGGTGGCCAAGACCTCGACGCCCGCGTCCAGGAGCTGGCGTACGACGGCCGCTCCGATTCCGCGGGAACCACCTGTGACCAGGGCTCGCTTTCCTTTAAGCTCTCGCGGCTCAGCTCCGTTTTCGACCGTGGTCATGCTGCCATTCCTTTCGATTGTTTGCTCATTCGCTCGGCGCGGGCACAGCGCGAATCTTTCGAGCAATCGCGGTGCGCGCCTCGTCGACCCGATTCACGGTATGTCCGGAGAAGAACGAGAGGCAAAGATGGAATATCAGCAGCTGCCATAGGGAATTCCTATGGGCGTCGCGGCTGCCGATGCCGCGAGGCCTGCTGTCGCCACAGTGTTCGTCCTGCCTGGGCCGGGGCTGCCCGGGTGGTGACGTCGGCGGCCTGGGCGTATGCTGCACGCTCTGACGCGACGCGTGGTATTCGGGCCAGAGACCGTCGTGGCGGACGGCCAAGCACAAGCCGTGGGCGAGGGCGGGTGGGTTTCCGGCGACCGACGGCTGGTACGTCTCGACGACCACCTGGCGGGAGATCATCAAGGCCGCCATTGAGGTCGGCCGAGATGTCACCCCGCATTTGCAGAATCAGCCGCAGTATGCGCACAGGGAACTCGTCGCCCGGGTTCCCCCGTTGTACGCCTACCTCGGAACACACCCTGTCAAGCCTCAGCACCCCGTACGAGGCACCACGGGCCAACGCCTGACCCTGAACCCGGTGTACGCGTACGGCACCGAGCGCAGCGCGAAGAACGCAGCCGCCTACCGGCTGGGTATGACGATGTCTGAGTGGGCCTGCCGATCCCCGCCCTGCTGGACACGTTCAAGAACCCGAAGAATAAGCTGCCCCACCTGTGGGGGCAGCACCAGGCAGCGGGCCTGTACTGGCTGATCGAGGCCAAGGGGGGCGACGTGGGCCTCAGCACGCTCCGCAAGGGGTGGGAGCAACTGGCCGCCGGCAGCAAGATTCTCGGCTCGTACGCCCACCGCACTGTCCTGGTCGGAGCGTGCGTGCGGCCCGGTGACGACCTCTTCCTCACCATCGACCACGGCCTGCACTTCGGACAGCCGCCGCTCACCGCAGCCGGATTCGACATCGACGACGAGTCAGCGGCCGGCCCGGGCAATCTCGAAGACCGTCTCGGCGACAGCGACGACGCGCTCATCGGTGCGGTCCGCGCCCAGATGCTCGCCTACCTGGCGCTGCGCTCCGCTCCTGCCTCGCAGCTTCGCACCGTGCTCGTTCCCGCTGACCGCGCGTCCCGTCGTCGGCGCTCCGGGCTGGCCACGCCCATGGAAGGCGACGACTTCACCCGCGCCATGCGGGCCGAAGCCCGCGGAGTAGCGCCCTACATCGAGCGGCACACGCTGCGCGCCAGGGTCCTTTCATGGGGCCTTGACGACTTTCTCACCTGCCGCATCCCCGGAACCGAGGTTCACCTCGGCATGTCCCGGAAGCTGTACGCCGCCTGCGAGCGCCTCCACCAGGAAGACCTCGCCATCGCCCAGCGCACCCCGGGGCTGCGCGCCGATGACCAGGAACTCAGCGACGACGCTCGGGAAGAACAGCGACTCACCCAGCGGCGGATCTTCCGCCAGCAGCAGGAGGAAGCCCGCCCTCGGCTCCGAGACGCCTACGAGCGGGGAGCGACAAGCGACTGGAGTGATCTGCTGCGCCGTCCCCAGGAGCCAGAACTCGACCTGGAAGGCGACGAGGGACTCCTCGAAGCGGCGACGCCGGAGACGTACCTGGCCGTCAGCCCCTACGGCCTGCCCCCAGCACGCGCCTGGCTATCAGGGCTCGCATTCGATCAGGCGTGACCCCAGGTCGAGTATCCGGAGTACGGGGAAGCTTCGGGGCGCGGCGGTCGGCGCGGCCGCGATGAGTCCCGACCGGGCACGCCAGGGGCTCGGAGGGGGATCGGGTGGACGGCGCCGTGTCCGGTGGTGGCGGTGGCCGCGGCCACGGCCGCGTACCGGGCGGCTTCGACGGCGGTGGCGCCCTGCAGCAGGCGCGCGGCGAAGGCCCCGTCGAACGTGTCGCCCGCGCCGGATGCGTCGACCGGGACGACCAGATGGGCCTTGACGTGGGTGACCTCGCCGCCGTCGGCCACCAGAGCCCCTGGCATCGGCGGCCGCGGACCTCTGGATCTCACGGCAGTGACGCGAGCATTCGCTCTCCCGCCGATCGCAGATGGGCGGTCATCGCGGCCGCCGCAGCCGGGCTGTCGCCCGCCACGACTGCTCGTACGATGGCTTCGTGCTCGTCCCGGGTGAGCTCGGCGGCGCCTTCCCGGGCGTAGAAGATCCGGAAAGCGCGCGAACGGACGAACAGCCGCTCCAGCGTCTCGGCCACGACCAGGTTCCTGGCCATCTCGGCGAGTTTGCCGTGCAGTAGTTCGTCGGCCTTGGCCAGCATGGTGAGGTCGCCGCCGGGAACGTCGATCTGCCGGCGCAGGAACGCCCGGTCCTCCGCGCGGAACTCCCGGGCGGCACGGGCGGCCGTGGGAGGTTCGAGCAGCAGCCTGCACTCGTACAGGTCGGAGATCGTCTTGTGGTCGGGCAGGTCGGCGGCGACGAAGCCGCGGTAGGGGTGCTTGCTGACCAGGCCGTCGGCCTCCAGGCGGCCCAAGGCCTGGCGGATCGGCGTGTTGGAGATCTTCAGCTGGGCCGCCAGGGCGTCGATCTTGACCCGGCTGCCATGTGGGATGTGGCCACTGAGCAGCATTTCTCGCAACACGTCGTACACGTCGTCGGCCAGCACTTGCCGCCGGGGGAGCGCCGGTGCCGGCGCGGGTGAGTCGGTCATCCAAGCCTCCTGACGTTCACAACATAGCGACAAATGGGGGTTGACGTCGCCGTAACATGCATGCAACATCTGACTTCAGACATCGTACACGATTTTGTCGAGGCAGCTGTGATCAGATTTCGCATCCCCCTAACGGCGTGCCTCGCGGGCGCCCTGCTCGCCGCCTGTTCGTCCAACACGCCCGCAGCCGTCAGCGGTGCCATCACCGAGGATCGTGACGCGACATTGCTGGTGTGGAGTGACCCCACCCGGCTGGCCGGATTCGAACAGTTCAAGAAGACGCACCCGAACCTGAAGATGAAGGTCGAGACCTACGACGGGCAGAGCCTGCTGACGAAGATCCAGCTGTTCAACCGCACCGGCAAGGGCTGGCCGGACGTCATCTTCGCCGGGCAGCCCAACATGGTCTCCCAGTTCGCCGGGAAGCTCGACTATGCCCAGCCCCTCGACTCACTGGTGCAGGAGCAGATCCGGAAGGACTTCGGTGCGGCCAACGCGCCCTGCGAGGTGGGGGGCAAGCTGTACTGCCTGCGCAACGACCTGGCCCAGACCGTGCTGTGGTACAACAAGCCGCTCATGGAGCGCTTCGGCTACCAGCTCCCCAAGACCTGGAACGACTACCGGGCGCTGGGCGAGCGGGTGGCCAAGGAGCACCCCGGCTACGTCATCGGCAGCGCGGGCAGCTTCTTCACCTATTACGACTACTTCTGGTCCAGCGGCTGCCCGATCCAGCAGGTGACCGGGCCGGACAAGGTGCACATCGACCTGAAGGACCCCAAGTGCACCCGGGTCGCGGACGTGCTCGACCCGCTGGTCAAGAACGGCTCGGTCACCAAGGCGGGGCTCTTCGACCCGGAGATGGCCAAGCTGGGCAAGGAGGGCAAAGTCCTCATGCTGCCCGGGGCCTCCTGGCTCGGCGACTACCTGTTCAAGCCCAAGGACCTGTTCGCCACCCCCAACGGGCAGATCGCCGCGGCGCCGTACCCGTCCTGGGACGGCGAGACGACCAACTGGTCCGGCAGCGCGGGTGGCGGCGTCTATCTGGTCTCGCGCCACTCCAAGAACATGAAGGGGGCCGCCGAGATCATCCAGTGGATGACCACCGACGCCGGCTACCAGAAGGGCGCGCCGACCTACCCTGCCTACGGCCCCTCGGCCGACGCGTGGGCCAAGCGGCTGGCCGGTGACCCGTTCTACGCGTCCGACCCGTTCCCGGTGATGCGGGAGCAGGCGGCCAAGGTCAACCCGGTGCAGCAGCCCACCCGCTACGACGTCGAGGGCGCGTTCACCCAGACGGTGGTCCCCGCGATCCGCTCCGGCGGCAGTGTCCGGGCCGGCCTGGACGCGTTGCAGGCCGAGCTGGTGAATTTGGCGAAGGCACAGGGCTATGACGTCGGGTAAGTTGTTCGGCTGGCTGTGCGTGACCCCGTACCTGGTGCTGCTCGCGGTCTTCGGGATCGGCCCCGTGCTGTACGCCCTCTACGAGTCCCTGAGCGACCCGCGGGCCTACGGCAACGCGATCGCCGACTTCCGCTTCCTGCCCGCGCTGGGCAACGTGTCGCTGTTCATGGCGCTGTACCTGCCGGTCATGGTGATCGGCGTGCTGCTGCTGGCGCTGTTCGTCCAGGACCAGCGTCCCCTGTACGGCACGGCGCTGCGCCTGGTCTACATGCTGCCGGGTGCGGTCACCGGCTCGGCCAGCGTGCTCCTCTGGTACGTCATGCTCCAGCCCGCGCTCAGCCCCTTCGCCCCGCTGCTGCACGGCCTGGGCATGCGGACCGGCAACGACGTGCTGAAACCGTCGTACCTGGTGATGATCTTCGCGCTGATGGCCTTCGCCACCGGCTTCGGTCAGTGGGTGGTCATCATGTACGGCGCGCTGCAGGGAGTGCCGCGCGAGGTGCTGGAGGCCGCCAAGGTGGACGGCTGCACCTGGTGGCAGACGGCCCTGCGGATCAAGCTGCCGCTCATCTCCAAGTACGTGGTCTACATGGTCATCCTGGCCTTCACCGCCGGACTGCAGATCTTCATCGAGCCGCAACTGCTGTACGGCGTGGCCTTCACCGGCTCCAAGTCGTGGTCGCTGAACCAGCTCGGCCTGCTGTTCGCCTTCGACAACGGCGACTTCGCCGCGGCCGCCGCGCTGTGCCTGATGCTCCTGGCCGTCTGCACCGTGGCCGCCTGCTTCCTGGTGTTCAAGGCCAAGTTCTTCGAGACGGAGGTCGACCGATGACCGAGCGGCTCGGCGGGCCGTGGGTGTGGCGGACGTCCGTGTCCGTCGTGCTCGGCCTGGTAGCCCTGGCCTGCGCACTGCCGCTGGTGTGGCTGGTGCTGGCGCCGACCAAGTCCGACGCCCAGATCACCGGCGGGCATCCGCTGTCCTTCGGCTCGCTCGACGGCTACCTGACCGCCTGGCGGAACCTGACCACCTTCAACGACGGCGTCATCTATCAGTGGATCGTCAACTCGGCGGTCTACACCGGCGGCGCGGTGCTGCTGTCGGTGACCACGTCCCTGCTGGCCGGGTACGCGCTGGCGGCGACGAGGATCGCCGGCCGGCGGGTCATCCTCATCGCCACGCTGCTGGCGATGATCGTGCCACCCGCCGCGCTCGTGCTCCCGCTCTTCCTCGAGGTGAACGCGGTCCAGCTCACCGGCACCGCCTGGTCGGTGATCCTGCCCGCCAGCCTCTACCCGTTCGGGGTCTACCTCGCCTTCATCTACTTCTCCACCCTGCTGCCGCGCGAGGTGCTGGAGGCCGCCAGGATCGACGGCTGCTCGGAGGCCGCCCTGTTCGCCAGGGTCGCCCTGCCGCTGGGCAAGCCGCTGATCGCGCTGCTGACCTTCTTCGCCTTCATTGGCAACTGGAACAACTACTTCCTCCCGTTCGTGATGCTCGGCGACGACGAGACCTTCAACCTCCCGGTCGGGCTCGGCGTGCTGATCTCCGGCTCACCGGCGCTCAACCCGGCACTGGGAGGCAGCGATCTCCCCATCCACCGGCCAGAAGCCGCGATAACGGGCGTGCTCACCGTGGTGCCCGTGGCGCTCGTCTTCCTGTTCGCCCAGCGCCACCTCGTGCGCGGACTGCTCGACGGCGCCGTCAAGAACTGAACCGCAACGGAGTGAATGTGAAGATCACCGCTGTCGACGTCGTCCTGTGCGCGCAGCCCGCCGTCACACCCGCCTTCCGCTGGCGCGACGGCCTGCCGGGGTCCGAGCCCGCGCACACCGGCGGCTGGCTCGTGCTGTCCACCGACGACGGGCACACCGGCTACGCCTACAGCCAACGCGGCGCCATCCTGGCCGACATCGCCGACCGGCGGCTGCGCTCCGAACTGCTCGGCGCCGACCCGCTGCAGCGTGAGTGGTTGTGGCACCGCGTCTGGGAGCTGGACCGCATCGAGGAGATGCCGCTCTACATCCACGGCCTGGTCGACGTGGCGCTGTGGGACATCGCGGGGAAGGCCGCCGGGCTGCCGGTGCACCAACTGCTCGGCGGGTACCGCACCGCCATCCCCGCGTACGCCTCCACCTCGACCTTCGCCACCGTCAGCGAGTACCTCGACGTCGCCGACCAGTGCCTGGAACTGGGCTACCCGGCCATCAAGCTGCACGCCTGGGGGAACGTCGACCGCGACATCGCCCTGTGCGCGGCACTGCGCGAGCACGTCGGTGACTCGGTGCCGCTGATGTACGACGGATCCGCCGGGTTCGACCTGCTCGACGCGATCAAGCTGGGCAGAGTCCTGTCCGAGGCCGGATACCTCTGGTACGAGGAGCCGATGCGCGAGTTCAGCGCGACCGCCTACCAGCGCCTGGCCGAGAAGGTGAACGTACCTCTGATCGTCGCCGAGACCAGCGACGGCGCCCACATGAACACCGCCGACTTCATCGCCAACGGCTCCGCCACCGCGGTGCGCACCAGCGCGGGCCTGCGCGGCGGCGTCACCGGGGCGATGCGGATCGCCCACCTGGCCGACGCCTACCGGATGCGCGCCGAGGTCCACGGCGGCGGCATCGTGCACACCCACCTGTGCATGGCCATCCCCAACACCACCTACTACGAGTCGTTCGTCCCCGCCAACCCCGTGACCAGGGAAGAGGCGGTCGACGCCAACGGGCTCGTCCACGCGGGAACCGCGCCCGGCATCGGATACGAGGCCGAATGGGAGCGCACTGCCGTACCGGCCGGGCTGGAGCCCTACACCTCCTGAATTCCCCCAGCAAAGGAGAACACCAACATGAGCGACAAACGGAGCACCAGCCTGAGCAGGCGTGCCGTTCTGGCGACCGCCGCGACGCTACCCCTGATCGCGGCGACGCCCGCCGCGGCGGCGGCCAAGGGCTGGACGTGGAAGCTGCTCACCGAGGGCACGGACGTGTGGCAGCGCAACTCCTGGAAAGGCAGGGAGCAGTTCGACTTCCGGCTCGGCGGTGGCGGCTGCATCCCGCAGATGCGGCACTGCCCGACCGGCTACCGGCCACTGCTCTCGCCCACCTACGAGGGCGAGGAGACCGACCGGGTCATGCAGGCCGTCCTGTGGGGCCTGAACGTCGAAGCCGCGACCAACGTCCTCGACCGGCGCTGGAACGTCAACCAGGCGGGCACCCGCCCCGGCGCCTACCAGCGCACGGTCCGCGTCGAGCGGACCACCCCGACCGCGACCGACGTGTGGACCATCGCCGACCGGCAGTGGTACGCCGAACTCGTCGCCGACTTCGCGGGATCGGACGCCGTCCCGCAGCTCACCCGCTACACCAGACTGTCCAACGGCACGCTGGAGATCCGCCGCGTCATCCGGCTGCCCAAGGTCGTCAACGCCGGAACGACAGTCGCGAACGTCGAGTTCTACCTGGAGAACTGGCTGCCGTTCCTGCGCTCCGCCGACGCCTTCACCGCCCTGGCGCTGCGACTCGACGCCAACGGCGACCCGAGCGAGTGGTACCGGGCGGGCCAGAACATCCCCTACTACCCGTGGACGCCGACCAGCACCACCAGCGGCTACGCCATGGTCTACCAGGAAGGCACGCACCGGACCACCCCCAACGTGGCCGTGGTCTTCTCCAAGAACCCGGGCACGAAGCACGCCACCTCGGCCGTGTTCGAGAATGTGCGCAACTCGATGGACTGGGACACCGGCATCGGCATCCTGCCCGGCGCCCACATCATCGGCGGGGAAGCCGACAGCATCCTGGACTACACGATCCGCATCGTGCCCAACGGCGGCACCAGCGCCGGCCTGGTCACCGACCTCAACGCACAGGTCGCCGCGATCCGGCCACCCGCTCTGTACGGCCCGTCGTACGCGCTGTCCGGCGAACTGGGCAGCATCGCGGGGCGGCTGCGCGGTTACCTGACCTCCGCCGAGGGAACGCGAACCAACCACCTCGCCCCGCTCCTGGTCTGAGTCCGGCGATCCCGGGCGCCGAGCAGGGATCGTGGGTATCGGCACCAACCGGCTCCGGCTCGTCCTCCTCTCCAACCGACGGTGCCGTCGGTTCCGACGTAGGTGACCGAGACCAGGCCGGCGCTGTCGATGATCGCGGCGGGGCCGATGGCGATGGCGGGGCGCTGAGGTGTAGCGGTGGGGGTCGTCGCCGAACTCTGCGATCACCCGGGCGCCGAGGATCGCTCCCAGCCCGGGCGGGGAGCAGATGATCTCAGCGGCCGGGTGCTGCTCAAAATGCGCCTCGACCTCCTTGTGCTGGGCCGCGACCTGCTCGTTCAGGGTGACAAGGACGGCGACCAGCGACCGTGTGGAGGCGGCGTGTGCGGCGGTGATGGCAGCCGGTTGGCCCAGGTGCCGTTCGCGCAAGGCGGCCTGGATCGGCGCGGCCTTGGCGGCCAGATCGCCGCGACGCCCGGCACGCCGCAGCGCCGCGCTGATCTGGCTGATGGTCGTCCTGCCCAGCTACTTCCTGCTGCGCGACAGCCTGTGCGGTGCCAAAACGTGGATACGACTACTGAGCTGGGCGTTCGTACAGCGATCAGGCCGCTCTGCGGTACTCGTTGATCAGTCCAGTGACGGTCCTTCGGCAGGTGATCGAGGCACTCACGGCGTAGCGTTCCCACGAACCGTTCCGCGAACGCGTTTGCCCGTGGTGACCGGACGGGCGTCTTGATGACCCGCATACCGCTGGCGGCGAACACCTCATCGAACGAGCGGGAGAACTTGCCGTCACGGCCCCGGCTGAGAAACCTGAAGGCGCTGGCGCGTTCACCCAGGTCCATCAGCAGATTCCGGGCTTGCTGGGTGGTCCATGCGCCGGTCGGCTTGGAGGTGACGCCCATCAAGCGCACACGGCGTGTCTCGATCTCCATGACGAACAAGACGTACAGGCGCTTGAAGAACACGGTGTCCACGTGAAGGAAGTCGCACGCCAGGATGCCGGAGGCCCGCGAGGTGAGGAACTGTCGCCAGTTCGGCGAGGTCTGGCGTGGCGCTGGGCCCAGGCCGGCCGCGGCGAGGATACGGCGGATGGTGCCTTCTCCGATCCGATGGCCGAGCCCGAGCAGTTCACCCCGGATCCGCCGATGCCCCCATCGGGGATTCTCACAAGGTGTCAGGCGTCACGATCCGGTGAAGGCGAAGCCGCGTGGGTAGCAGTCGCGCCAGTGCGGCCAGCAGCGCCCGGTCGGCCCAATCCGGTTGCGGCCGGGCGACGCAGGACGGCGACCTCATGACGCAGCACCAGGATCGCCACTTTCTTGGAGGTGTCGCCCCGCGCGAGAAGCGTCAATCAGCCGAACAACCGGACCATCAGCAGATACAGCAGGCGTAAGAACACGTGTGCCGAGGATAGAAGGCCAGGTCAGATGCCATGGACGAGTTTGACACCGCACATGGTCCCGCTCGGCGCGGTGCCGGGTCGATGTCGGCCTTGCTCAAGATGAGCCACACCGTGGAGGCTCCCACCCGATAGCCCAGAGTGGCGAGTTCCCCGGCGATCCGCCGGTAACCCCACAGCGGATTCTCGCGGCCCAGACGAAGTACCAAGGTCCGGATGGAGGCACGGGTGGGAGGCCGGCCCTGGCTACGGCGTTTGAAGGTCCCGCGCCGCCGCACCAGATCGGCGTGCCGGGGCAGCTACATGGAACGACGCACCAAAGAGGGACTCTCCAAGAAAGAGATCATCCGCTGCCTCAAACGCTATATCGCCCGCGAGCTCTACCAGATCATCACCAAAACCGATCGTGAACTCGCCGCTTGACATCTATAGGAGCATCGGACCTGGTGTAAGTTCGGGCCAAGGCGCGGTACCGGTATTTCGACCGGCCCGTTTCCTTGACCCGCCCTCCGCCCCCGGCATGCCCATTACTGAGCACCGGGCGCTCCACAAGCCCCAATGGATTTCCTGGCGTTCCTCATGCTGTGCTTGCCCAGGGCTCGGGTATCTGCGCTCCTCGGTATCGGTAACGCTCGGTGCGTACCGCCGCGGGGTTGAAGAGCACGTCGCCGCCTCTCAGCCCGGTTTGGCGCGACGATGTGGAGCAGGCTACCGGCAGCGGGTGCGCGGTCGGCCCAGGACGGTGACCAGGCGGTCGAGCAGGGCGGGGTCGTTGGGCAGCGCGCCGTGCTCCACGCCGGGATTGTCCGTCAGGCTGAAGTGATGGCAGTGCATGGCCCGCCAGGCCAGGATGGCGTTGTTGGTGATGTCCTCCTGGTTACCGTCGCCGTCGCGTCGCAGGAAGCCACCGGGGTCGGCGATCTGGCCGGTGGACAGGTTCGCCAGCCGGGCCCCGACGACCGTGGGCAGGCCGGAACCCTTCTCTCCGTAGACGTCCACGTCGGGGAACGACCTCGGATCGGCGAACCGGACGAAGCCGATGTAGTACGCGGCGATCTTCCCGGCCGTCGGCAGCCCCGCGTCGGCGAACAGGCGCCGATAGTCGCGAGGCGTGTAGGAGCGGCCCGTCGAGGAGTCGCGGATGACGACCTCACGGTCGCCGAAGACCGCCGGGTCGGCGGCGCTCATGTAGGTCGAGGGGGCGCTCTGGTACATCCGCGCGCTGCTCCGCGCGTTCTGTCTGGTCGTGGGGTAGCCGAAGTCCTGGATGTTCTGCCCGGTGAACATCAGGGAGTACATCAGGCCCTGCCCCGGCATGTTGCCCGCGATCGGGGTGAAGCCGTGGATGTAGCGGTCTCGCCATGCCTGGCTGGTGTGGGTGAGCAGGTATTGGGCATACAGCGGCCCGTTGGAGTGGCCGACGAGGTGCACCGGCCGCTCGCCGTTGTCGTGGTAGGTGTCCTCGATGAGCCGGCGGGTGCGCTCGAAGAAGCCGCCCATGTCGGGGGTGAGCCGGGCGTCGTACCCGGCGACCCGGATGTCGCGGTCGCGGACGTACCCGTTGGTCTCCAGCCTGCGGTAGAGAGCCTCGTAGTACGGTGCGCTGTCCGTGCGGCCGTATTCCATGATCTCGACGGTGACGCCCGGTTGCTCGGCGAAACGCCCCGGCATCGGCAGGGACGGATCGTCGCGGTAGCGCAGGGTGAGCAACCGGTCCCGGCAGACCTGGCTGAACCTGCTCGGCCGGTCGTTGCGGAACCAGTCCTGGAAGGTGCCAGAGCGCGGGCAGTCCGGCGCCGTGGTCTGGTCGCGTACGGTCGCCTGGAGCTTGGTGAAATGGAACGCGGGGAACAGCACGACCGGGGGTTTCTCCCGCGCCGGAGACCCGGACGGGCCGGGCTGGCCCGCGGTCAGCCCCAGCGGGACCAGCGCAGCCAGCACACCGTGCATCCAGCGGCCATCCAACATCGCCATCCCCTTCAGCCACTCAATGTTCCAAGCGGTCGTTACCCGCGATCGCATTCTGTGATACCTGCTGGTCAAAAGGGTGTCCCGGGGCCGCCGCCATCGAGGTTGCCGACCGGCGCACGCCAGCACGGTGCAGGGCTCGAATATGCGATTCATGCGCTGACCTGCAGTCCTTGGCAGGCTTGCAGATCTTTAGCATTGCCGTCTGAGCGGTTGCTCAAAACGGCTTGAGCGACTGCCGGCCTGCCGCCCGATGATCGCGTCCTCACGGTCGAACGCGGATGACCGTCTTCCCCGTGCGTCGCTCGGTCGGGTTGAGGGCGGCGACGGCCTCGTCGAGGGTCGCGACGTT